>NZ_JBQQCN010000015.1:0-105527 GCF_052246795.1 Halobacillus sp. K22
CCGTCCGCCGCTCGTTCCACGAGCTTCACCCCCGAAGGGGATCCGCTCGCTTCCCGCGCTCGACTTGCATGTATTAGGCACGCCGCCAGCGTTCGTCCTGAGCCAGGATCAAACTCTCCATAAAAGTTGAGATTGATTAGCTCTTTGCACACCGAATGTGCTTGTTTGAATTCCTTCTATTTAAAGAAAGAATATCTTGACGTACTGGTTGGTTCGTTCAGTTTTCAAAGATCAAATACTGCCTTACCGACAGTAATCAAATTCTAGCATAATGTGTTAGATACTGTCAATGCATTTAATAGAATTTGTTGAATAAAGTTTTTGTTTTCTTCTTGTAAAGTTGCTCTCAAATAAGCAACGTTAACTACTATACCTTGCTATCTAATAAAAGTCAACAGGTTCTCTACGTTTTTTAATTTATTGCTAACCTATCAAATTTCAATGCTTATAGAGTAAAAACTCTTAACCGCAGACATTAAAAAGCACCCCTCTACAGATCATTCCACGCAGCAGGAGCACTTTTTATGATTTTATATAATAAATCGCTTGGTGCCTTTTTTTCCGTATGATCTTTGCCGCTAGTTTTGCACCACGTTTATCATCTGATACTAGCAGAATTTTCTCAGGGCAGTCAAACCTCTCTTTTAAAGTCCTGGATAAATAACTCAAAGGAATGTTTTCTGCTCCTGGGTAAGGGGAGCGGTAAGCTGATATATAATCCCGAATATCAATTACGCAAAAATCAGCGCCTGAAAGTTTGGAGTGGCTATAAGGTTTTAAAGCCGTATTTAGATAAGCATTGTACAGGAACAGGGCTGCTATAATGAATATGGTTACATAGAATAAAGTCATGGCTCTTACCCTTTCTAATTAAAAAACTAATTCTCCCGTCCACTTCAGCATGCCGCCTTGCATGTTTTTAACATGATTAAACCCTTTTTCTTTCATGAATCCGGCTGCGTTCATGCTCCGACTACCTGAACGGCAGACAAGTATATACTCTTCATCTTTAGGATATTGATCAATTTCATAAGGAATGTTTCCCAGAGGAATATGCTTAGCTGTAGGAATCATACCTTGAGCTACTTCCTCATCTTCTCTTACATCTATAATCGTCAGTGTTTTATCTTGCGAAATCATTGTATCTACTTCTTGAGGTGTAATTTCTTCAATTTGGTTCATAACTTCTCCTCCTTCAAATCAACGTACAAGATTTATTCTATTAAAATATACTTCAAAGTCAAGAGATTGATTTCACATCCTCAAAACTATATAAAGGCCACCTCCATATTAATAAGGAAGTGGCCTTTATACTCATTAATTTGCTACGATATTCACAAGTTTTCCTGGTACGGCTATTACTTTTCTTACAGTTTTCCCTTCAAGCCACTGCTGTACATTTTCATTTTCTAATGCTTGCTTCTCTAAGTCTTCTGCAGAAGCTTCCTGATTAACCATCATTTTAGCCCTGACTTTACCCATCACCTGCACAACAATTTCCACTTCATCCTCTACAAGTTTTTCCTCGTCAAATGAAGGCCATTGCTGATAAGTAATTGTTTCTGGATGCCCGAGCTTTTCCCATAACTCTTCCGCTAAGTGGGGAGCTACAGGGGATAGAAGCTTAACGAACCCTTCCACATACTCTTTTGGAAGTTCTTCAGCTTTATACCCTTCATTAATGAAAACCATCATTTGGGAAATACCAGTGTTAAACCGGAGAGCTTCAAAGTTTTCCGTAACTTTCTTAACCGTCTCATGATAAACCTTTTCGAGTTCGTTTTCGGAAACCTCTGGTTTTACAGCTTCAGCTAATTTTCCATCCACGACCAATAATCTCCATACGCGATCCAGGAATCGGCGGGCACCATCCAATCCATTCGTAGACCAGGCTACTGATGCGTCCAATGGACCCATAAACATTTCGTAAAGTCTTAAGGTATCAGCTCCGTGCGAATGAACGATATCATCAGGATTTACTACATTACCTTTAGATTTACTCATTTTTTCATTGTTTTCACCAAGAATCATTCCCTGGTTGAAAAGCTTTTGGAAAGGTTCTTTTGTAGGGACTACCCCTGCGTCGTAGAGAACTTTATGCCAGAAGCGAGCATATAGCAAATGAAGAACTGCGTGTTCCGCGCCGCCAATATATACATCGACAGGAAGCCATTTCTTAAGTTTTTCGTAATCGCCAAGCTCCTGCTCATTATGCGCATCAATATACCTCAGGTAATACCAGCAGCTGCCGGCCCATTGTGGCATCGTGTTCGTTTCGCGTCTTCCCTTCATTCCTGTGTCTGGATCTACTACATTTACCCAGTCATCAATATTGGCAAGCGGAGACTCTCCTGTGCCTGACGGCTTAATTTCCGTAGTTTTTGGAAGCTCCACTGGTAATTCCGTCTCAGGAACCGGTGTAATGGAACCATCTTCCCAATGAATAACGGGAATAGGTTCTCCCCAGTACCGCTGCCTGCTGAACAGCCAGTCACGTAAACGATAGGTCGTTTGCTTTTTACCGCGGCCGTTATTTTCCAACCATTCGATGGCGTGTTCTATTGCCTCATCTTTGCCCAGACCATTTAGAAATTCTGAGTTGATATGCTTGCCATCACCCGTATAAGCTTCTTCGTTTACATCCCCGCCTTCAACAACTGGGACAATTGGCAAATCAAATTTCTGAGCAAACTCATAGTCACGTTCATCGTGTGCAGGTACAGCCATAATTGCTCCGCTTCCGTAGCTCATTAGGACATAGTCAGCTACCCAGATCGGCAGTTTTTCTCCATTAATAGGATTCATCGCATAAGAGCCTGTAAATACTCCGGATTTATCTTTAGCTAGGTCCGTGCGCTCCAAGTCACTTTTGTTCATAGCTTTTTCGACATATGCCTGAACTGCTTCCTTATGATCAGCCGATACGATTTGCTCCACAAGCGGATGTTCTGGAGAAAGCACAGCATAAGTAGCACCAAATAATGTATCTGGACGAGTTGTAAATACATCAAAGGTTCCTTTTTCTCCCTCGATATGGAAGGTTACTTCAGCCCCTTCTGATTTACCGATCCAATTACGCTGCATGTCTTTAATGCTTTCAGGCCAATCTAGATCTTCCAGATCATCAAGCAGCCGATCTGCATATGCCGTAATTTTTAACATCCACTGCTTCATTGGTCTGCGTTCAACCGGATGATCGCCACGCTCACTCTTACCATCAATTACTTCTTCATTAGCAAGTACGGTTCCCAATGCAGGGCACCAGTTTACAGCAACTTCATCTATATAAGCTAAGCCTTTTTCATACAACTTTAAGAAAATCCATTGCGTCCATTTGTAATAATTCGGGTCAGTCGTATTTACTTCCCGGTCCCAATCATAGGAAAAACCCAGTTCCTGAATTTGACGGCGAAAGGTCTGAATATTTTGAGCTGTGAATTCCTCCGGATCATTTCCTGTATCCAGCGCATACTGTTCTGCTGGAAGCCCAAAGGCATCCCACCCAATCGGGTGCAGTACTTCATACCCCTGCATTCGCTTCATTCTTGAAAGGATATCTGTAGCTGTATATCCTTCAGGGTGTCCTACATGCAACCCTGCTCCTGATGGGTATGGGAACATATCCAGCGCGTAAAATTTCTTCTTCTCTGACTCACTGTCCGTTTTGAACGTTTTTTGATCAAGCCAGTATTCCTGCCACTTCTTTTCAATCTTCTTATGATCAAAAGCCATTTCTTTTCCTCCTCATGTTCCTATCAAAAATACAAAAAGCCCCTCATCCCTATATGGGACGAGAGGCTTGATTCCCGCGGTACCACCCAAATTAACGTTTTTTTAACGTTCACTCGTGTATCGATAACGGCGATTCACCGGCAAAAAGCTACCATTAATGTTCACTTCTGCGACATCCGAGGCGAGTTCGTAAAAATCAAGAACAGCTTTCACCAGCCGCTGTCTCTCTAAAAACTTGATTTATTCCTACTACTCCTCTTCCACGTCATTTAGTTTATAATCGTATCTTAATGAAACCAAAAGTCTTTGTCAAGCTTACCAGGCCCATGTTTATAGTTAGAAGATAAAAGGTAAACAAGTTTGTAATGATTCTTATAAGGAGGTCGCATCCATGAAAAATCTTGTACGTAAAGCTGCGAACTATGCAAAGCGCAATCCACAAAAGACCAAGAGTTATGCCCGTAAAGCTGTGAATAAGCTACAAAATCGCAGCAGTAAATCGAAAGCAAAATAACTAGATCCTTATAAACTACATCTTTTACAGATGTAGTTTTTTTATACCTCTACTAACCTCGCTGCTAACTTCCAGGCTCACGTACAGACCCTCCTAATATAAAGAAGCTTGTTTAACTTAGATGAATAAAATTAATAACTTATCTATCAAAGACCTTCCATTAATCTATTACTCCGTGTTAATGAATGTGATGGTTAGCTAAAAAGGATTTATAATTTGAACGTTAATCATGCTACAATAAGGCTTGCCTTAAACAAATGAAAAGGAGCTTTTAGAACTTATGACTTTGCAGCCTATACTGAATTATGCCCATTCTTTAATAAAAGCTGTCATTAACCACGGGGACGTCGCCGTTGATGCTACATGCGGTAATGGTCACGATACCTTATTCCTCAGTAGTCTAGTGGGAAAGGAAGGTTATGTTTACGGCTTCGACATTCAAAAACAAGCGATCGCCCAAACCGAGGAGCGATTAAAGAAACACTGTGCAGAGGAGCAAGTAACTCTAGTCCAGGACTCTCATGCACAAATTGCCAAGTACATCCCTGCCAGCCACCAATTTGAAATTAAAGCAGCCATTTTCAACTTAGGATATTTGCCAGGAAGTGATAAAAACATTGTAACTACACCTCAAGAAACGATTGCTTCCGTAAAGCAGCTCCTTTCCTTTTTACAACCGGGAGGAATAATTGTTCTTGTTATTTATCATGGCCACGCAGGTGGAGCAGAAGAAAAAGATGCTTTGGTGCAGTATGCAACATCACTGGAGCAAAAGTCCTTTCAAGTATTACAGTATGGCTTCATCAACCAGAGGAATTCTCCGCCGTTTATAATAGCCATCGAAAAAAAATAGCCTGGTCCCTATAATGGACGACCAGGCTTTAATTTATGGTACATTTTAGTATTATAGTAAAAGAACTTCGCTTTACGTCCACTCACCTTCAGCAGATCTTTTACAAAACTTTTCGCATTATCGAGCTTTCCTACTTTACGGTCAGCAAGGTACATGCCAACCAGCCCCTCATGAATCATCTGATGAAATGCTGTATCAGGAAGTTTTTGTACTTCTTCATGAGTTTGTTTGACAAAATATTCAAATCGATGCTTCATTTGTTCTTCATGGGCATAATAGGAACAAAAGTTTAAATCCCCTTCTTCTTCGTCTTCCCGCTGATCAATATAATAGTCAAGCAGGATGTGAAGCCCCTGCATAAAAGGGAAGTAACTTTTCTCAACTTGTATCGCTAGTGATTCATCCATACGACCGTTAAGCATATAGGATACAAGGCAAAAAATTCCCAATGTAGAGCCAGTACAGGCAGAGAACTCATACCACTCTAGATGGGGCCACTCAGATTGATGATCTTTAAACCAATTTTTAAGACGCGGTATTCTTTCCTCTTCAATCACGTGTTTATGTACTTGCAAGTCTGTATACAACGACCCAAGTTTCAACGTGTGGTTCTGCACAAAGGGATAATCTGAAGAGTCCTTAAGTACATTTTGACAAGTATATACAAGATCTCTTAAATAATCCCCATCATCTTTATCATCACGGTAACAGTAATAATCTTTCACTTCATTTTCAGGGGTCAAGGCATCTGTCATGGATTCATGAAGCATTCGGAAATCGGTTGGATCCATGGAAGTACTGCGGTCACACAAATTATCCAGATAGTCACTAATGGTTTGATAAGCCACAATAAAACGAATCGACTCTTTCCATTTTGGTCCAGCGAGCATGGAATAAATGGAACCTCCTTCACAATGGAAGGTCTTATCTTCAATACTTGCCATCGCCTGGGTTCTCAGTTCATGGTTAGGGATCTTTTTAGCGCGATCAATCCAATAATTCAGTTCCTTATGAACTTCAGGAAAAACCTCTGTGTACACTCGATACATTAAACGAACAGCATTTTGTGGTACCTGGGTTGCCACTACAACTCCCCCTTTCCTGCTTGTTTTACTTGGAGATTTATGAAATTCAGAGCGAAATTGTAGACGTTTTCCTGCTCAGGTTCATTGAAGATTTCATGATAGAATCCCGGCCATTCTTTATAGGTTTTTTCCTGGCAGCCGACTTTATGAAACCACTCTTTAGTTTTTTCGGAATCTACCATATAATCCTCACCTGCCTGCATGACTAATAAAGGCACGTTCGGAAACTCTCCTACTTCCGATAATGACTTCTTAATTGCTTTACGGAATTCCTTATACCATCGAATAGATATTTTCTCTATGATAAGAGGATCTTGTTTATCATTGGCAATAACATCTGGATTACGCGTAACATACTCTGGTTTAAAAGGGGCTTTCACGAGAACGGAAGGCCAAACTTTATTCATTACATGAGTGACCGCTTCCAGAGACTTACTGGCTCCGTTTAATATCCCTACGGCAGGGGAGGAGAGAATCACTCCATCCACCGAAGGCTTTAACTCTTGCATAACCCTCATGACCACAGTCCCTCCCATACTATGCCCCAGTAAAAAAACAGGACGGGATGAGTCCGCTATTTGAAGCCATTTACGTACAGTATCTATGTAGGCTTCAAATTTTTTTATATGACCTTTTTTCCCTTCAGTTGAGCCTTGGCCTGGAAGATCACCATAAATAACATTAAATCCATCGTCACGAAAGCTTTCTGCCAGTGATTGATAACGTCCGGCATGTTCAAAAGCACCATGAACAATAACAATTGTGGCTAAATTTTGATTGGAGTTTAATCGTTTCACTTCTACACGGCTCCTATCACTTTGCTATACTTAATATAACCATATTATAAGGGGGTTTAGTATGATTTGCGAATATAAAGGAAAAGAACCTCAGATTGATGAAACTGCTTATATCGCTGAAGATACTGTAATAACGGGGGATGTAACGATCGGTGCTTACTCAAGCATTTGGTTTAAAACAGTTATTCGAGGAGATGTATCATCCGTACATATTGGCAACAATGTGAATATTCAGGACTTAAGTCTGCTGCATCAAAGTCCAAATCTTCCATTGGTAATTGAAGATGGTGTGACGGTTGGTCATCAAGTTACCCTTCACTCTCCGCATATTAAGAAAAATGCTTTAATAGGCATGGGAGCCTTAATCCTGGACGGAGCTGAAATAGGAGAACAGGCTTTTATTGGCGCCGGCAGTCTCGTACCTCCGGGAAAGGTGATTCCTCCGAACACCCTTGCTTTCGGCAGGCCGGCCAAAGTTGTACGTGAATTGACCGAAGATGACATAAAAGAAATGAATCGAATCCGGTCCAGTTATATAGAGAAAGGTCAATATTACAAAGGATTGCAAGATTGATCCTGGATAACTCTCCCAGTACAAACCAGACCACTTACGTTTATTTTAAAAAAACTGTTAAACTTCCGATTTGATTTTAAGGTTAAACTCTACATGAGATGGATTCAAAAAAAGGGAACTATCCTATTTAAGGAGTTCCCTTTTTAAAATATAGTAACTGTTCCTTTAACTGAAACGTTGTATTAATTTATCCGCCTTATCCGTTTTCTCCCATGGAAACTCTACATCTGTGCGGCCAAAGTGCCCGTAAGCCGCAGTCTGTCTATAGATAGGCCTGCGTAAATCAAGCATCTTAATGATACCGGCTGGACGAAGATCGAACAGATCTCTTACCGCTGCAACGAGGTCCTCTTCAGTTACCTTTCCTGTGTTAAAGGTATTGATGGAAATGGACACAGGCTGTGCCACCCCAATAGCGTAGGCTAACTGCACTTCAACTGTATCAGCAAGACCAGCTGCTACAATATTTTTAGCTACATATCTGGCTGCATAAGCAGCAGAACGATCTACCTTTGTGGCGTCTTTTCCACTGAATGCCCCGCCGCCATGACGGGCATAGCCACCATAGGTGTCAACAATAATTTTTCTACCTGTTAGTCCAGCGTCCCCTTGAGGCCCTCCAATAACAAAGCGGCCTGTAGGATTAATGAAGTACTTGGTACTGTCATCAATTAAATGACTCGGAACAACTGGATCAATAACCTGTTCTTTAAGATCTTTTTTTATTTGTTCAAGTGTAATCTCTTCAGCATGCTGAGTTGATATAACGATCGTATCTACGCGAACAGGCTGATCATTAGCATCGTACTCAATCGTCACTTGTGTTTTCCCATCTGGCCGCAAGTATTCCAGCGTTCCATCGTTACGTACATCTGATAACCGTTTGGAAAGTTTATGGGCTAATGAAATTGGTAAAGGCATCAATTCTTTGGTTTCATTATTGGCAAAACCAAACATCAAACCCTGGTCTCCTGCGCCTATAGCTTCTATTTCATCATCGCTCATCTGGCCTTCTCTGGATTCATAGGCAACATCCACGCCGCCAGCAATATCAGGAGACTGCTCATCAATTGCTGTCAATACAGCACACGTATCAGCGTCAAATCCAAATTTAGCTCTTGTATATCCAATTTCCTTGATTGTTTTACGAACAATGGCTGGAATATCAACATACGTGTTGGTACTGATTTCTCCTGAAACAAGTACTAGTCCCGTTGTTACCGTTGTCTCACATGCAACCCTTGCATTTGGGTCATTTTTTAAAATTTCATCTAAAATGGCATCAGAGATCTGGTCACAAATCTTGTCAGGGTGACCTTCTGTAACAGATTCTGATGTGAATAACCGGCGATTGGCTGGCATTCTGAAAAACTCCTCCTTCTGTAAGTACAAAGTATTAGACGGAACTCTTTACCAGTATGTGTAGAAACTTTTTCATAGTTTCAATCTATGCTCTTTTCTTATGGATGTCACAACCTAAGGTGCAAGCAATTTGGAATAGCAATAGGCATATCAGGTGGTTTAGATATTGCCTTATAAATAGAAAAAACCCTTCCTGACTCGAGGAAAGGGGGCTGCTTCCTTTCGCTCTTATCGTCCAAGGAGTATTCGTCCTTGCTTCAGGTTAGCACCATGTCATATTGCACATGACGGTTGCTGGGCTTCAAAGGGCCTGTCCCTCCACCTACTCTGGATAAGAGAGTTTCCGTTCTAGGATATCGTATCGAAAACGTACTTTAATGTCAATTAAAGCATTAATGACGTGAAAAATACCTATTTTTAGGATCGTAGCCTTAATTCAATCTCTTATTTTCACTTTTAGGGGCACCCAGCTTTTTTTTGGGAAAAGTATTAAACCTTCCCGCCATTCCTACATAGTATAATTCATATGACTTTTCTCATTCTCCTTCCTTTATATTCTCCATATTAAAGGAAGAAATTAATTACAAAGCTCACCAGAAAATAAGTGGGCGGATTATTTTCATCTTCAGGTTGGCCTTCCTATAAAGGTCTATAGTAATCGATGATGCGGATTTCCCTGCACATTTCTATCTAAGAATGAGAAGGAGGCAGGCACGCCAACACGAAAGCGATTGGCGTTCAATTTCCACCTCATCCAGCTAAAAAAATACCTTTCGAGATTTAAAGAAAAGCCTTAAAAAAATTTTGAAAGCATTTTCATTATTAGTATGGATTAATAAATCAATTGTGTTATACTAATGTTCAGATTAACACATAGCTTGGATTAAAATCTTCTTATAAAGGCGGGTAGACACATATGAGTGCCATTAATCAAATGTCAGAATTGAATCTTTTATTAGCTCAAGACCATGTCCACCATCAATTATCGGTCCCTCAGCTAGTGGAAAGGGTTCTGGATCGCAACGAAGGAACATTGACAGACAAAGGTGCCATCCAGGCAACAACCGGTGCTTATACGGGAAGGTCTCCCAACGATAAATTCATCGTCAAGGATGACCAGTCTAGTCAATTGGTTGACTGGGGCAAAGTAAATCAATCTATTGAAGATGATGTATTTGTAAACCTTTATCATAAAGTACTGGATTACTTAAAGAACCGCAATGATTTATTCGTATTTAAAGGATACGCAGGAGCAGATGAAAAGTTCCGTCTTCCCATTCAGGTGATTAATGAGTTTGCATGGCATAACTTATTCGCCCACCAAATGTTTATCAGACCCGATGAAGACGAAGAGAAGAATCATGAGGCAGAATTCACGGTCATCTCTGCACCTACATTTAAAGCAGATCCAGCAGTGGATGGAACCAATTCGGAAGCCTTTATTATGATCTCTTTCAAACATCGTGTTGTACTCATCGGTGGAACAGAGTATGCTGGCGAAATTAAGAAATCTATTTTTTCAGTTATGAATTTCTTATTGCCTCAAAAAGACGTTCTTCCTATGCACTGTTCTGCAAACATCGGTAAAGAAGGAGACGTAGCTCTGTTTTTCGGTTTATCCGGAACAGGCAAGACGACTTTGTCCGCCGACCCTCATCGAAAATTAATTGGGGACGATGAACACGCTTGGTCTAATTTTGGCATATTCAACATTGAAGGTGGCTGTTACGCCAAATGCATTAACTTGTCTCAAGAAAAAGAGCCACAGATATTTAATGCGATTCATTTTGGGTCCGTCCTTGAAAACGTAGCTCTCGACAACGAATCACACACTCCAGACTACGACGACGTTAACCTGACGGAAAATACAAGAGCAGCCTATCCGATCCATCATATTGATAATATTGTACAGCCCAGTGTTGCGGGGCATCCTCATGCAATCATTTTCCTTACGGCGGATGCCACGGGGGTCCTGCCACCCATCAGTAAGTTAACCAGGGAGCAGGCGATGTATCATTTCTTGAGTGGATATACGAGCAAGCTTGCTGGTACAGAGCGGGGAATAACCGAACCGCAAGCTACCTTCTCAGCCTGTTTTGGTTCGCCTTTTCTACCTTTACCGCCTTCTACCTATGCTGAAATGCTAGGGGAGAAAATCGAGCAGTTCAATGCAGATGTCTACTTAGTTAACACAGGATGGACTGGTGGAAGATACGGAAAAGGCTCCCGAATGAAATTATCTTACACACGTTCTATGATTCATGCGGCTCTCGAGGGAGAATTAAATTCTGTAGAGACTTATACTGATCCTTTCTTTGGGCTCAACATCCCTACCCATTGCCCTGGCGTGCCAGATGAAGTGTTGATTCCTAGAAAAACGTGGGATAATCCAGAAGAATATGACCGGAATGCTCAAGAACTCGCTGAAAAGTTTCATGAAAACTTTAAGAAGTTTTCATATGCTACTGAAGAAATTAAGCAGGCAGGTCCATCTTATCATAGAGACTAACCACTAATGGCTGACCATAAAAAAGACGTCCAGGGACTACCCGGACGTCTTTTTTATTCCTCTTCATGATGCTGTTTAATTCTATGTAAGCATAAAGGAAGAACCTCATCTTTCATCATGAAGCTAAAGCGTTCGTTTGTTTTCATGCCTTTAGGGAGGTGTTGAAAAAGAACAGGGCCATACGTTTCAAAGTAATGCTCCTGTTTAGTCAAGGCTCCTATCGCAGCAAAGTACACATTCTTAATAACTGTGCCGCCTTTACCCTCTACGTGATACTGTCCTACATATTTTAAATCTTCCACGCAGCCTCCTGTTTCTTCCATTACTTCACGCACAGCCGCTTCTTCTGCTGTTTCTCCTTCCTCTACTTTGCCGCCTGGAAACTCAAACCCTCTGTCTTTGTGCTGGGTAAGCAACCATTGGTTATTGTACCGGCATATGACCCATACATGTTTAGGGAATTTAGAGAAAGGATGATCCTCAAAGGATAATCGAACCGAGTTTTGGTAAAAGTCGTTAAATGTCTTCATGCTAGATCAACTGCCTTTAATACTTGATGTGGGTACTTTCTTTATTCGAGCAATCCTTCACCTGTTTAAATCGTACCATAAGGATATATAAATACAAACTACTCCGAGCCAAAACTATAGCTTCTTTTTTTTATTTCTTCCTTTTAATACACATCAATAAACTCAAAAGGATTTTTTTGGTACATATTGAAACTTTCTACTTCTTATAACGTAAATAAGGTAAATACTTTACTGTGAAGGAGGATTCTTTTGAAGTTAAAATTAATTATGCTTATAAGTACGTTGGCAGCTTTTATTTTGATCAGTGGCTGCGCGAGCTCAGAAGGAGCAAAAGTAGAGGATATTTATACTAAGGCAGCTGAAGCCAGTAAGAGTCTTGACAACTTTGCCATGACAATAGAATCCAAACAAATTATTGATATGGGAATGGAAACAGGGACTGACGGCAGCGAAGATTCACTTGTTCCCGGCAGCATACCTATTGCTACTACGATAGACTCTAAAATGCAGACGGATCCTGTAGCTTTTCATCAAACCGTAGAAATGATGGGCCAGACTATTGAACAGTATTACACAGAAGATGGGCTTTATATGACAATGCCTACAAAAGAGGGGTGGTATAAAGCACCAAAACAAATAGTAAATCAGTTGAATGCGATGAGTGCCCAGCAGCAGAACCCCGCATCCCAGTTAGAAAACCTGGAAGACTATGTTGACGAATTTGAGCTGGAAGAAAGTGACTCCTCCTATACTCTCTCCTTTCATTCTGAAGGCGAGAATGTGAAGAAGCTTTTAAATGACTCTTTGAATGAGATGCTGCCCAAAGATCAGGTACCTGAAGATCTAATGGAAAAGATGACGGTAAACAAAGTAGATTATACATTTATAGTGAATAAAGAAACGTATTATCCAGAATCCGTTGATATGGAGATGGATTTCACAATTAATCAAAACGGTGAGAACACTCATATGGTCCAGACTATGAAAGGAAAATACAGTCAATTCAATGAGGTTGGGAACATTTCAGTTCCTGAAAAAGTTAAAACCAACGCCAAAGTAATTGAAGGAATGGAGAGTTTATTTCAGTCCTAAATTATTTATTTGAACCCGCTCCAGTAAAGGAGCGGGTTTTTAATCTTCTAATATTTTCATCTGCTCAATATGTTCTCTGGTCATTTCATCTCCAAGATCGTGAATCATTCGAAAAGCTGATTTTAATTCTACGTCGTAATCATCATTGTCCTGATCCTGGTGGTAGGGCATGGCAGGAATGTGGGCCCGAAAAAATGAACGCATATCAGAGTTGTACACTTCATCAAAAATTTCTCTGATTTTAATGATCTCCTCTTCGGTGGCAAATACAACGAAATCGTCATTATTGGCGTCATGATTAAGGGAGATTTCCTGGGTGCCCATATTAATGTAATACTTATTCTTATTCATATCCGTCGTCCTCCTCCGGCTTAGTTTAAACCATAGACTGGTTTCTTATGAGTAATTTCAGGAGGAGGTTTTACTTACAACCGGAATGTTTTGGCCTTTTTGGTCACTCTTTCTAAATAAGATATGTCCACCTCTATGCCTATCCCAGGAAGCGAAGGAACTTCTATCTCGCCATTCTCCAATCGAATACCAGGAGTGACGAGATCTTTTTCAAAGTATCGATCAGAACCGGATAGATCGCCCGGAATACTAAAATTCGGAAGAGAAGCTAAAGCTAAATTATGTGCTTTCGAAATACCGGATTCAATCATCCCTCCGCACCACACTGGCACATTTTCGTGCGCACAATAATCATGAATCTTTATCGCTGCGGTCAGGCCTCCGACCCGGCTGATTTTTACGTTAATGATCTGACAGCTCCCTAGTTGAATAGCCTGCATGGCATCATGAAAATTCATGACCGATTCATCCAGACAGACCGGCGTTTTCATCCTATTTTGTAATTGCTGGTGTAAAAAGAAATCACCTGCCTGAAAGGGCTGTTCAATCATTGTTAATCCACACTCATCAAGGGCCAGGATATGCTCTATGTCCTTTTCCGTATAGGCACCGTTCGCATCGATCATCAAAGGAAGATCAGGCGAGACCTGCTTAACTCGTTCAATCATCTCCAGCTCTTTTCCCTTATCCACCTTTAATTTATAACGCTCATACCCTTTTTCTTCTAACGCCTTTACACCTTCCGCTTCAGTGTCATTCAGACTAATGACAGCCCCCGCTTTTACATGTTTTTTTCTACCGCCAATCATTCCGCTAAGACTTTGTCCGGTCTGTTTTCCATAAAGATCCCAAAGCGCTCCTTCAACTCCGGCCTTAGCCATTGGATGTCCTTGGATTCCACTGAGTAGCTCTGGAAAATCAAAGGGGTGGCTGATTTCCTGAAAGTCGATCGTTGGAACAATACAATCAGAAATGATATGCCAGGCTGTCTGTATTGTTTCTGACGTATAGAACGGTTCAGCAAACGCCGTCACTTCTCCGTATCCCTTAATCCCTAAACGGTCCGCGACCTCTACAATAATTAATGGTCTTTGCTTGATCACCCCCTGATGCGTGCGAAAAGGAGAACGCAAAGGTAATTCCACTAAACGGAGCCCCATATACTCAATGTTCATGTTTACTCTCCTTCTCCAGTACAGGAAACAACTCTCGGCGCAGCAGCTTGTTAGAAGCGTTTCTCGGGAGCTGATTCAATATATGAAACTCTTTAGGTATTTTATATTTAGCCAACCTTTTTTCACAAAACTGTCTTAATGCTTCTTGATCAACCCTTCCACTATCTACGACGAGAAATGCGGCGGGGACCTCTCCCCATTGTTCATCTCTGACTCCTGTTACTCCAGCCTCAATGACCCCGGGATATCCGGCCAGCACACTTTCTATTTCAGCAGGATACACGTTTTCGCCACCAGAGATAATCATGTCTTTCACCCGATCAACCACATATAAGAAGCCTTCACTGTCTTGATATCCTAGATCCCCCGTTCGAAAATGAGCTTCTCCTCTTGGAGAACGATTATAATAGCCCGAAGACACCATCGGACCTTTAACAATGATTTCCCCAATTTCTTCCGGATTTTCACTGTCAATCCATAGCTGCGCAAGAGGTAATGGCTTTCCAGCAGAGCCTATTTTTTTACCGGCTGATTGGGGGGAGAGTGTTGCAATCTGAGATGAAGTTTCTGTCATACCATAAGTTTGGAAGACCGGAACTCTTTTATAAGCAGCTTCATGAAGAAGTGGTTCTGGTACAGGACCACCACCAAGCAACATGCACCTAAAATGCTCTGGGTAAGACTTACTGTCCAAGTCATTCAGCAGTCGCTGCATCATAACCGTTACAACTGAAATATGAGTCACGTCGTGTTCAATAATCGCCTCATTTATTTTATTTTCATCAAAGTCTTTCACCAAGTGGACCGTCATTCCATAGATTACACTTTTCATCAGGATAGAAAACCCACTTACGTGGAACATGGGTAAGCATAGCAGCCATTTATCCTTGCCGCCGAGCCCCAGGTTTAATGCAGAGCCAATCGCACTGTACCAATGGTTGCCATAAGTGTGCATTACAGCTTTAGGGCGGCCTGTGGTTCCAGAAGTGTACATCATCGTAAAGACTTGATCTAAGTCAAGTTCTTTCTTTAGATGAGCTATATCCGCATCGCCCAGCCTCTCCACTTTGTCCATTCTAAACATTGGAATATCAGGTGCCTCCGCTTCAGCAAGCACTTCTAAAGCTTTTCTTTCGGTCTGTTCCCCTGTTATTAAGAAGTTGACTTGAGCATCATTGAGTTGGTACACAAGTTCTTTCGGAGTAAGTCGTATATTTAACAATACAATGGTTGCGCCTACATAGCTTAACGCGTGAATGCAAACGGGGAAATCCCTGCTATTCTCGGCCAATAGTGCTACGTGGTGCCCAGATTCAATCCCTTTTTGCCGCAAAGATTCGGCCATTTGCAGGCTCTCTCTCCGTAATTCACTAAAACTCATATTAATTCCTTCCGGAGTCTCAAGCGCAATATGACCAGGGTTTAACTCGTTTTGTTTCTCTAACCAGTGCGGAATTTTTTCACCCATGACCATCTCTCCTCCTGTACTTGAATTCAAAAAGGGGCCTTCCCTTTTAAAATGGGATGCCCCTTCAAATCATGCCTATTCAGATGCTTCCATTAACGATCAAGGAAAACGAGGAAACTTATCGAATTCAGGTTTTCTTTTCTCTTTAAAGGCATCCCGGCCTTCTTTTGCTTCTTCAGTCTGGTAATACAACAACGTTGCGTCTCCACCCATTTGCTGCAAACCGGCTAATCCATCTGTATCTGCGTTGAAAGAAGCTTTCAGGAAACGAAGAGCAGTTGGGGATTTTTCAAGCATCTCTTTACCCCACTGAACTGTTTCCGCTTCCAGATCTTCTACAGGTACTACCGTGTTAACAAGACCCATATCTTCTGCCTCTTTAGCACTGTATTGACGGCACAGGTACCATATTTCACGGGCTTTCTTATGACCTACAATCCTAGCCAGCAGACCGGCACCATAGCCAGCATCAAAACTCCCTACCTTCGGACCTGTTTGACCGAAGACAGCATTTTCTGCAGCAATGGTTAAATCACATACAATATGTAATACGTGGCCGCCACCGATTGCATAACCAGATACCATAGCCACTACAGGTTTTGGAATAACCCGAATCAAGCGCTGCAGGTCAAGAACGTTTAAACGTGGAATATGGTCATCGCCTACATAGCCGCCGTGGCCTCTTACTTTCTGATCGCCTCCCGCACAAAAAGCTTCGTCTCCAGCTCCAGCCAGGACAATCACGCCAATTTTGGAATCATCGCGCGCATAAGCAAAAGCATCAATTAGCTCATGTACCGTCTGCGGCCGGAAAGCATTCCTTACTTCAGGACGATTAATCGTTATTTTAGCAATCCCTTCAAACGTATCATACAGAATATCTTCATATTCGCGTTCGCGAACCCAATCAAAAGTCATATTGACTTCCTCCTTCAAAAATTAATATGAAACCTAAAAGAACAAAACGCTTACATACAACACCAATTATATCATGAACTTCTCTACAATTTTAGCAAAAACTCGTGGTTTTTCCAGATGAACCGTATGACCGGCCCTTTCGACCTCTACCCATCTAGCGTTAGTTAACTTTTGCTCCATCAGCTGATTAATCGCACGGAATTTCTCATCCTGCTGCCCGGTGACAAGTAAAACGCTCGCCTTCACCTTGTTTAACTTCTTCCACCACGAGGGCTGAGTGCCTGTACCCATTCCTATTAAAGATTCAGCCAACCCTTCAGCAGAGTGACTTAAACGTTCTTCTCTTAAGATCCTCTTTCGCTTTTCAGGGAGGTATTTAAGACTATCAAACAGAGGAATTGTTTCCCAGTATTCTACAAAAGATTTTATACCTTTTTGAAGTAATAGATCTGCTAATTGCTGGTCCTTTCTCCGTCGTTCTATTTGTTCAACTTCTGAAGGCAGACCCGGAGAGGCACTCTCTAGAATTAAAGAGTTGACTTTGTCAGGATAAAGTAAAGCAAAAGATAATGCTGATCTTCCTCCAAGAGAGTAACCAAGAATATTTACATTCTCAACTCCCAGGTTCCCTAAAATCAAGGATAGATCGAAGCAGAATCTTTCCATGGATACGGTTCCGATCGGGCCTGTTCTAGCATGTCCAGGCAGTTCTATCTTTATGAGCCGGCAATCTCTATTCACATAATTCAAAAATTCATTAAATGTATGTGCACTTCCTGTAAAACCGTGCAGCATTAACCACACCGGGCCACTACCGGTGTCCTCAACCCAGTAACTTCGATCTTCCGCCTTTATAAACATTCATTTTCTCTCCAAGTTTCAATAGATTCCTCGATGCTCTGCCACTTAGCTTTATGAAAGGCCACATGATCTTCACGATTTGTAATGACTTCAACCACGAAAAGCCCATCGTAGCTGTAGCTTTCTGTTAGAGCTCTTTTGTATTCATCCCATGTCTCCGCTTTCCTATGAACGCCACCATACATCTCCACTATTTTGGAAAAGTCCAAATCAAGTGGGGTGCCGAACAACTCTTCAAAGTGTTGAGGATGATTTACTTGCGGGAGATAAGAGAAAATACCGCCCCCATTATTGTTGATTACCACAATTGTCATGGGCAGCCCTTTATGCCTGGCCATTAACATACCATTAAAGTCATGATAAAAAGACACGTCGCCCAGTAATAAAGTGGTTCTGCGCCCTGATACAGCTGAACCCAGCGCAGCAGAGAGAACTCCGTCAATTCCGTTAGCTCCTCGATTAGCAAGTACCTTTACTGATTTAGGGGTAGACATAAAGAAACTGTCCACATCCCTTATCGGCATGCTGTTTCCTACGAATAAATTAGAATCCTCAGGGAGAGCATCTGATAAATATACGACCGCATGCCCTTCATTCATTTGGTCTTCGGGTTCACTCAACATTTGATTTTTAGCTGTGCTGTTTAACTTATGCCATAGTTCCAGCCAATCGGTTTCATAGCTTCCTTCTAAAAAGTAGCTGGAAAGTCTAGTACAAAGGTTTGCTGGATCGCTCCATATAAACTGCGCGGTAATTCCTGCAGGTTCACGATAGCTTTTGTAGCTATCTACGATAAAGTGATCCACCTGTTTTTCAATTTTTTTCACCCATTTTAAATAAGCTTTTGAGACAGGCATAGCACCGAAGCGAAGAATATAATCGGGTTCAATTAGTTCTTGAATGCGTTCTGACTTCAGTAAAGCATCGTAATTTTCGATAATATTCCTTTTATCGTGCGCACCGGCTCTTAATTGAGATAACGGATCTGCCAGTATAGGAACCCCTAATCTAGAAGCAAGCATCGTTACATGGGGAGCAAGTTCTTCGTCTGCCTGTGGGCCGACCACAATCACCCCACGTTCATACCTCTTTAGCCGTTGAAATAGTTCTTCAAGTACTTCTTCCTGAAGACCGGGATTTCCTGAAACGGCACGGGGAATTGGTTTGACCCCTTCTCTCCAAAGCCCCTGCAGACTAAAATCAGGAACTAGTGGTTCACGGAAAGGCAGATTCAGGTGAACGGGCCCAGGGTGATTTCCAACCGCCTCTTCTACTGCTCTTGCAGCCTGACGCCTGGCATATATGTGCAGCCCTTCCTCAGGAACGGCTAAATCATGATACCATCTGACGTAGTTGCCAAACATATTTGTTTGATCAATAGCCTGTGGTGCACCGGTATCTCTGAGCTCATGCGGACGATCTGCTGTAAGGACCAGGAGAGGGACTCGGCTGTAATAGGCTTCTACAATAGCAGGGTAGTAATTAGCAGCTGCGGTCCCCGAGGTACATACAAGAGCCACTGGCTTATGTTGTTCTTTAGCAATCCCTAAGGCAAAAAAAGCCGCAGAGCGTTCATCAAGATGAACCCACTGGTTCATCTCAGGGTGCTCTGCAAGGGTCATGGCTAAAGGAGTTGACCTTGACCCGGGGGATATAACCACGTGCTCGACTCCCGAGAAGACAAGCTGGTCAACAAAGTGTGTCACATATTTGGTTAATGACTCCACATGTTCCATTAACATCCTCCTAAAACTGAGAGCATTGGCTTTAATTTTACATCCGTTTCCTCATACTCCGCCTCTGGATCTGAATCCTCTACAACACCACATCCTGCAAATAAGGAAGCCTTATCAGATTTTATTAAGGCCGAACGAATAGCAACGGCAAACTCCCCATTATTATGCATGTCAAACCACCCAACTGGCCCTGCGTACCATCCTCTGTTTAACTTTTCATTGGTGCGTATATAATCGACCGATTTTTTCTGCGGCATGCCGCCAAGAGCTGGAGTAGGATGAAGCCTTTCAATAACATCGAGCAGAGTGTATCCTTTCTCGAGTACTGCCGTTACCGGAGTATAGAGATGCTGAAGATTTTTCAAAGGATATAATACAGGTGCTTCCGGGATCTGAACGTTATAGCAACACGCTTCTACTGCATGGCGAATCATTTCTACAACAAATTGATGCTCCTGCCTGTTTTTAGGATCATATAACAGTTCTTCCCCCAGCTGCTCATCCTCTTCTTTTGATCTGCCGCGGCGGATCGTTCCGGCTAAGCAGGTGGAAACAAGCTGCTGGTTATCAAGTTTGGCCAGCCGCTCTGGTGTAGCTCCAACAAAATATTCTCCTTCGCTTTCAAAAGCAAAAATATAGCTATTAGGCTGTGTAGAAGCTAAGGCTGCAATCACTGCTGCGAGCTGGACAGGTTCATTGAACGTAATTCGTAGTTCCCTGGCAAGAACCACCTTATCTAAAAGACCTTTCTTGATATCTTCTGTTGCCTGCTCAATCGATTTCTTCCACCCAGATGGGTCAATCTCCTCTGACTCCTTTCTCACCGGCAGAACAAATGAATGACGACCAGAGTTCAGTAAGACTTCTCGATGGTCGGATAATTGCGTAATAATCTGCTGCTTGTGGTCTTCTGGAAAAATAAGAACATTCGTTGTCAGATAGGATTTAGAACCTTTATTGGTCAACAAAAAAGCAGGGATGGTCATTTGACTGTCAGGAAAAGATTCCCAGGGACCCTTCTCTTTCTGTTTGGAATCAAAACTAAAACCTCCGAGCGCAACGATACCCGTCCCCTTTTCATTAAATTCATCATAGATCGATGCGCTTTGCTGGATATTGTCCCACATGACCTGTATTTCACTAAAGCGGTTTTCTTTTCCAGCATACATTTTATGGGCCGAGCCGACAGCTACCATTGTAAAGTCTTCTTCTGCACTTCGCCAAAACAGACAATGGTTGTTTATGGAAGTTCCAGCATCCAGAAATTGAAATGGATCTGAAGGCTCTATTTGATCTACCACACTAATCAATTGTGGTTCTTTTTTTTCTTGAGCCTGATTTACGGCTTTTTCAATTATTTCATTTATTTGAGGTGCTTGAGTATGAAGCATCAAAATTCCTCCCATTCCTTAAGGGACGTCATAAAACCTATTAAAATGGCTTAAAAACCATTTATTAAGATTCAATAAAGCTTAATCTACCTCTATTTTATTCTCTTTTTTCCCTTGACTCAAGAATTGTCCACCCAATCTTACAGTTTGTTACATGTATTGACACTCAAGAAGTGTTTATCTAAACTTAATTTGTTATGATATGACTAGTTTAAGTACAAGGGAGAGGACATCTATGAGCTCTGTTCCAAATCAAAACATGAAAGCTTCCTTGAATGAACGTGAGGGTTTCCAG
Organism: Halobacillus sp. K22; assembly: GCF_052246795.1. NCBI lineage: Bacteria > Bacillati > Bacillota > Bacilli > Caryophanales > Bacillaceae > Halobacillus > Halobacillus sp. K22. The sequence goes on from NZ_JBQQCN010000015.1 coordinate 21,244, forward strand.
GTATGGTGGAGGCTGTTAAGACCTCATACCTTGACGGCTGCTTTTGTTCCCGTATTTGTCGGAACGATGCTTGCTGCAATGGAACAGCCGATTAAATTTGGGTTGTTTACAGCAATGTTATTAGCTTCTATCCTCATTCAAGCTGCAACAAACATGTTTAATGAATATTACGACTATGTAAGAGGATTGGACAACGAGAATTCCGTTGGCATTGGCGGAACCATTGTAAGAGATGGTATTAGCCCAAGAGTGGTACGTTCCCTCGCCATTGGTTTTTTTGTAATGGCTGCTTTGTTAGGCGTCTATATTTGCATCGCCTCGAGCTGGTGGATCGCTGTCATAGGACTGATTTCCATGCTTTTTGGATACTTGTACACAGGCGGTCCTTACCCCATTGCCTACACTCCATTCGGCGAATTGACAGCTGGTTTTTTTATGGGAACGATTATTGTAGGGATTAGTTATTATATCCAGCGTTTAACGATTTCATGGGAAGTTATCCTTGTCTCTATTCCTGTCGCTATATTTGTTGGAGCTATCCTGCTTGCTAACAACATTCGTGACAGAGTGGGCGATGCCGAGAATGGCAGGAAAACATTAGCTATATTATTTGGTCATCAAGGATCTATTCGTTTTTTGACTGCCCTATTCCTAATTGCGTATGGACTGACGATCGTACTGATTATCTTTAATATTTTACCCTATTGGTCGTTTATTACCTTATTCAGTTTAACGAAAGGTTATCAGGCTATTCAAGGATTTAAAGGAAAATCTCAGCCGCTTGAAATGATGCCTGCTATGGTAGCCACTGCAAAAACAAACACTATGTACGGAGTGCTTTTGGGTATTTCTTTGCTATTAGAGATTTCAATTCCTCTGGGATAACTAAACGGGATGGCTTCCAGCCATCCTTTTTCTATAGGTTTGACTCCTGAGGCAACGGGAAATATGAGGTAAAGGATGGATATCTAATGGAAAAATTAATAAAAAACACTCTTATGGAAACCTTAGGAATGGAAATTGAACATGCGGAAGCTCATTATGTTCAAATCCGCATGCCTGTGGATCACCGTACTCATCAGCCTATGGGCTTTCTACACGGCGGTGCAAGCGTAGCCTTAGCTGAAAGTGCCGCCAGTATAGGCGCTTACTTAAATGTGGATGAAAAAGAGCAGCAGATTTTCGGTATCGAAATTAATGCGAACCACATTAAAAGTATTCGCGAAGGATATGTGATCGGGAAAGCAGCGCCTATTCATATTGGGCGAAATACAATGGTCTGGGAAGTTAAGATCCTGAATGAAGCAGAAGAAACGATTTCGATATCCAGGTGTACCATTGGAGTAGTACCAGTAAAAAATAATTAAAAGGGGTCGATTTTACATGCTAACGGAAAACCAAAAAGAATCTTTTAAACAGCAGCTTTTAGAAATGAAAAAAGAAGCGGAAGAAGAGCTTGAGGAGTATAAAGATGATCGATTGAAAAACGACTACGAAAATGATGATACTGGAGAAATTTCGAGCGTTGCCGATCACCCGGGAAACTTGGGAACTGATCAATTCGAACGTGAAAAAGAACAGACATTTTATGAAAAATCCCGTGAGAAATTAATGGAAGTAAACGATGCTCTGCAACGAATGGAAGAAGATCGGTATGGATTAAGTGAGAAGTCAGGGGAGCCGATACCTTTAGAACGTTTAGAAGCTATGCCGACAGCCCGCTATCGCGTGGATGAAATTGAGGAAGGATAAAATTTATAATAAAAAAGCTGTCCAAAACGGACAGCTTTTTTATTATTCAGGCCGCTTTGGAAGAGCGAACGCTCTTTTGCTCGATCCACGGCTTTAACTTAATAAATAATGGCACAAACAAGGCCCCGATTATAATTCCCTTAATCGCATTGAATGGGAGAATTCCCGCTAAAATAGTAATCCATTTAACATTAGCACTCATGGTTTCCCACCCCATGAACCAACTGTATGCTGGTAAGATGAGAAAGTAGTTAAGTACACTCATCCCTGCCGCCATAATAACAGAACTGGCAACAATACCGGAAACTAATGATTTGGTTGACTTAAATTTGTGATAGACCATTGCTGCTGGGACCACAAACAGGACACCTGCTGCAAAATTAGCCACTACACCTACCGGGTCCGCAGCCCCTGTATAAATGAGATACAGCGTATTTTTTAATCCTTCTACGATCACTCCGGCTAATGGAGTAAAAAGAATAGCTGCAATTAGTGCAGGAATTTCACTAAAGTCTACTTTTAAATATTGAGGAAGCATAGGCAAAGGAAAATTAAGCAGCATTAAAACCATAGAAATACTTCCCATTAGAGCTAATATAATTAATTTAAGCAATTTTGATGATTGACCTGTATATTGGTTCATCATCGATCCCCTCCTTCATCTTTTTCATCGATTCACATCCCAGATGAAGGTGAACGTGCTCCCTATGTCCATAATAAAAACCCTAAAGCATACATAAAGGGGCTTTAGGGTGGATTAATTGTCCATAGGAAACAGTAGGTAAAATTAGATATACTTCTACCTGCTTCGCTCGACATCTTCTCCCATCCAGACTGTAACTGTCGGTCCCGGAGTTGCACCAGGTCCACCGTTTAGCATGATGCCAAACGGGTCACGGACTAAAAGCGTATATACGCTCATCACCGTCGGTCGGGAATTGCACCCTGCCCCGAAGATGGAATCGATATGTAATTGTAGTTTTATTTTATACAAAACCCTATGAAATGGCAACTCTTAAGTTTTTAATAGGATCATTTAAGGATTAATTAGGATTAATTTTGGTAGTTGTTGACGAGTTTCGTCAACAACTCGTCAACAAAAAAACGATGCTTAAATAAGCATCGTTTTTTTGTTGCTGCTGACATTCCTTCACGTACATGTTTATAAGTTCCAATTCTTCTTCTAAATGCTTTGTTCTCTTTTTATACTCTTCTTTCTCTTGTTGCACTCGGTATTCCACCAGCTCTAATTCCGTTATCGGGTGTTTATCAATTACAGTTTTCCAATTGGCTTCTCTAGGGGGGTGTTTTTATTCAAAATTTTTCTATAACTTAACCATTAAATTGCCTTCACTACAGAAAGACTCGAATCCAAGACAACTCTTACTGTTCTTTTACTTAAATACCTGTTAGCAAGCATTTGTGAGTAATCTAAATCTAACTAAGGAATTCATGGTAGATTATATATTATCTTGATAAAGAACCTCACCGTTATTATCGTAAATATATAATTCCAATTCATTATGAAGGTTCATGTTTTTTTCATTCTTATCATAAAACAATAAAAACCCCCGATTACCTTCTGTTGATTCAGCGACAGATTTTCCATCTTGAAACACAACTTCTACTTTATTTGCTTCCTTTAATAAGGTTTCATCATTCAAAATAACATAGACATGAGGACTCCCTGTACTTGTCATACCAAATTGTACCTTCCCATGACCGACACCCCATCCAGAGTAGTTTTCCATTAGTTCCTCATTATCTTTTGAAAGGTAATATACACCATTATTATACAAAATAACTGTTGAATTTTGAACTTCCTCTACTGCTAATGGCTCGATGTTTTTTTCTTGTATGAATTGATCAATTTCATTTTGTGATAACAATGTATATTTTGCTGTTCCATTACTATTCGCACAACCTATTGCAGATAATAGAAGCAATACAGAAAAAATAAATAAAGAAAAACGTATCATATTAACTACTCCTAAAAACTTTAATAATAGACCCTAAACTAACCAGCTCCGTCAGTTTAAAAGTTACATTCATCATAGCCTCTACGCATGTGTAAAAAGGAGTACACTTATAAAGCAATGTCCCCAATTTCGGAAAACTTGATTTCAAGATTTATTCGAATATACTTTTTAGTCAAATAAATCTTCATCTCTGTATGCTTGAGACCAATGATACGGCTGAACTTCTTCTAAAGTTTTGAAAAGTAATGGCACCTCGTAAGATGAAGATACCGCTCCCTTTACATCCCCCCAGTAAACCAATCTTTCCCGACAACCCTCACAATGTGTTAACACCATAAATTTTTCATTATCATCGTCTCTTACAACGCATATTGGATATGAATTTGTGTATTAAATTTTTGTGCTTACAAAATGGCCCTTGTGTCTACACATAACTCTGTAGAAGCTTTTAAGACCTCTGGAGCAACACTTGTCAAAATTTTTAATCATTAGTACACATTGCTGCAGTACCACCCCAGCCAGTAGGTTATCTTCTTTTAAACAACTCTTTGGCTGCTTGATATAATTCTTGTTTAATATCTAAATTTGTCCCACTAATGACTCTTACATAATTTTAACTTCTTATACCGTTAATAAATTTAACTCATCGTCAATTATAAAATTTACTACCCTTTCTACGTTAAAAGGCGAATACTATATTTAACAATCGCACCTAAAAGTTGGGTTTTTCTAAACTATTTCATGCCTTCTAATTACATGTCATTATAGTACCCCTTAAATTTCACCATAACTATAAGACTCAGTGCTGAGGTAGTAGAATGGATAAACATATCATCTATACTGTTGTCAAATAGCCCATATATAATTTATAAATCTTAGTTTTTCTCCATTCATTACAAATTCTTCATCACTCACTTCTAACTTCTTAAAGCCATTTTTCTCTAGTACTTTTTGTGAAGCAATGTTATGCTTCGTTGTCTTAGCTAAAACTTTTTCGAAACCATCTTTACTCAAATTTTCAAGGAAGATATGCAAAGCTTTGGATGCTATCCCTTGCCCCGTATGTTTTTCACCCACTCTATAACCTAGGTGACCTAAGTTTTGGGATCTGTCTAAGTCTACTAAGTTAATTCTTCCTAAGATTTCACCATTCGTTTTTCTTATCAGATAAAAGTAAGATGAATTTTGATTCTGTTCATCTAATAATTTTTTATGTCGTATCATGAAATTGTCAAAGTTATAATAATCATCACCTCGACTTGGTATCATTTTTTCGAAATATGTTCTATTTTCTTTTTCAAAATCGAAAAGTGCTTTCGCATCTTCATAACTTAATTTATCAACTGTTATATCCATTTAACCCTCCCCCATATTTCATTTAGTATTGGCTAGGAGCTATTCCTATCTTATTGTTGTAGAATAAGCCCAGTTACTTCAATAATCACCTTTAGTATATAACCCTCTCCCATCTCATCAGTAATTCTTCCTCGTTTGTCCTTTCATCTAATAATTTTTCTATTATTGCAAAACCATTCTTTAAATAAAAATTTACGGCTTGGCTATTTTTCTCGTACACCTTCAGTTGTATTATATTCATTTGGTTTTTCATATAATTTAATAAACCTTTTCCATATCCTTTTCCTTGATAATTAACATGAATAAATAAAGCAGCCAAATAGTTGTCAACCATTGATATAAAACCTACCACATCTTTTTCATCACTTATAACATAGGTTTCAGCCATTGGAAGATACTTTTCTTTCATTTCATTTCTCTGTGTTTCCCAATAATCTTTCTCAATAAAATCATGTGCTATTAAGGATCCTTCATACCATATATCGACCAATCTATTAAGTTCCGTTTCTTTACTTCTCCTAATGTTCATGTTGTCACCTCTCAAATTAAAATAAATTGTAACCTAAAATCGATTCAACAATTCATACGATTGAATAAGAAGTTTGTTTCGAGATAAATGCACTTTAATGTAAATATGCAACTTCACAATTCCATATGTTTATGTTTATCAATGTTGGTTACAAGAACTAACATTGATATTTTCTTCCATGAACTATGCCATGAAGTGCGACATGCTGGAAAAACAGACTATGTTACGAAAAGCATTTAGAAAACTAGAATAACGTGATGCAAATATTCCACTTTGTATATAGTATTACACGCTCACATGATTAAGAGATATAACCTAAACGATCCTGATCTTCTTGAAAAATGGAAAGAAAATTTTAATGTTTCTTAACATTTGAGTAAGTCTCATTGAAACACATACATCAGCAATCATTCTTTTGTACCAACTATGTTAAAAAGTCACATTAAGATATACGTAGGAGATGGAAGTTATCTCAAGTTGTCAAAGACATGGTGAGAATTCTTACTCGACAACGAAGCTGGATAAAACGCTAAGGGGAAACACATCCAAAAAAGAAGACGACCCGTATTGAAGAAAATTTATTAAAAACAAGATAAAAATAAAAGACAATCTAAGTCAAGTACTTGTGCCTGTTCCTTTACTAAGCGACAGGCACTGGCACTTTATTAAGAAACCTATGCTGGCGGTCTGGAAAAAAGCAAGGTGAAACCAAATAACAATTTGATCACTGCATCTACATACCCGATCACGTAGAAAGGGACAGAGGGATTGAGGTAGCCGTACGAAAGGACCCCAATCAAGATAGCAGCCAGAAGAACCATAAGCTTCCCATGGACAAACCCAAACGGAACAAAGTGAATCGCTACAGCTAAAAGGGCGCCTAACCATATCATTCTAAAATCCATTGAAGGGATAAAGTACCCACCCATGAAAAAGATAAGAATAAACATCAGGGTAATGGAGAGCTGGCTGATTTTCTTTTGAAAAAGCGATTCTGGTCCATAGGAAAGCTTTTGCTCTACGTATTTTGAATTGAGAATCAGTAGAAAGCCTGCACCAAAACCGATGACAAAAATAATGGGATGAACTAACCATTTTCCTCCCTTATAAATACTTAGTGTCAGCACGACGCCTATCCAAATTAACCATATTCCACATAATCTTTTGTTCAAAAATTGCAGCGGTTCATTTTTGTCATAACCCAGCTTATCTGCTAAGAAGGTCATCACTCCATTCCCTCCACTCTGAGACTATATCAACTCTTTCTACTAATATGATAACCTTCTAATCGCTTAAATAAGAACTCATCATTTTAATTTTGCTTCTACCGTATATATAGGATCCTCTTTTTCTTCCTGAAGGAGCTGTTCGTTTTCACCTTTAAGGTATTTGTCAAAAAGAGCTAAGATATACTGATTCATCACGCGGTGGTTCTGGTTTTTGTCATACCCGCTTTCCAGGATGGGCACCCAGTATGGCATATCAGAAAAACTGAAGTGATCTCCCTCCAGAAAGGTAATCTTATAGGAATCATCTTTTATCCCTGATTGGAACAGCGTATTGATGTTCTGAAGATTCTGTTCGGATAAAGCTTTGTATTCTTCTAGCGTCATTCCGTTCATCTTTAACTCTTCTTCTGATGGGATATATTCGTAGCTCGATTGGGCGATGAGGTTCATAAATGGCTTATTAAAGCCTTTCTCTACATCGCTTCCATATAAAGCCCCATCCATATTAGCTCCCACCTTAAAACGGGAATCCTCTGCCATTACTTTAGCTGCTGTAGCTCCTCCATAGGAATGACCGAACATTCCAACTTTCGATAAATCCAATGTGTTCTGAAAGCTGCTATCACTTTTTTCATTCCAATCTTGCAGCTGATTGAAAACAAAACTTGCATCTGCAGTTCTTGCGGCAATATTTTTGCTATGATTCATTCCTGAAAAGTCGGTTGCTGTGTACTTTGTTTGAACCTCTCTTCCGTCAGGGAACCTAGTGTAAGCAGACTCATAGGTGTGGTCTAGACTCACGACGATATACCCTTGGCTGGCCAGCTCTTCCATCTGGGAGTAGTTTTGCATACGAGTGCCCATGAAACCATGAGAAAATAATACAACAGGATAACCGTCTTCCTTTGGCAAAACTTCCGCTTCGCTGAGAGTATTTGTTTTGACCTGCTTTAAATGATCGAATAATAAGGATGGAAGACCGAAAAAGTTAACAGAGAGTGCTCCTGCAACTTCTTTATAAGGATAGGAAAGATATGTGTTATCCTGCCTCTCCGGACTTATTGCTGGATACCAGACACTTACCATCAATTCTCTTGGCTGGCCACCCTCCGTTCTCTCCTTATCCACCAACATTTCTGATTTCATCCCTACCTGGTATTCACCTGTAGGAGTAGGTAAAGTAAACACAGGGAGCAGGGAGCTGAGTGTGACGGTAATTCCAATATATAAGATAACTACAACAACCAGGCATGATAATTTCCACTTGCCCATGGCGTGCGATTCGTGATCCTTAAATTTTTTTCGTATCCAGCCTATAATAATGAAAACTTCAGCCAGGTAGGCCAATAGCATCTGTGTTCTATATCCTTCTAAAAACAAATGGGCACCCAAGATGATTATGGTAATAATAAACACTAGAGTTTTCCATTTTCTAAGAGGTTTATATAGCAGTGAAAGAAACCAGACAAGCTGTACGATCAATAAAATGATTTCTAATGCTCTCATATTTTTACTTCCTTTCTCCTTAATGATCTAAAGTGTTTTCCTTATGACTTGCTCACACTTATAAAACAAAAGTTACTACTTAGTGTGCTCAATAACAAAATAATTACCCTGTGCGACTCGGAAAATTTCCTGCAATTTCTTGATTGACAGGCGAATTCCCAGCTCCTTTCTTCATTTTCTCTACCTTGAATTATATAAATTAAAAGTCATAGACCCTAGTGTCCGCAGTCATGAGAAAAGTCACAATAAAATCGAGAGAGCTATAATAATTTTATTAAACAACTGGTAAAATAAAACTAGATGAGAATGGATGAGGTGATTTTATTGAAGAAAGGAGTTTCATGGGGTGCTTTTGACAAGACGGTGCTGGGGCTGCGTGCTATTTTTTTAATACTTGGGTTTTTATTTCTTTATGCAAATCATGAGAGATTAGATATGTCCATTCCTTTCCTTGTTTTATGGCTGTTAGCGTCCTTCTCCTTTCCTTTGTTTTTTTGGAGACCGGCTTATCTTAAGGCTCATTTCTTCTTTGTCACTGATTTTATTACAACTGGAGGGCTTTCTCTCTATTTAACCTATGAAGTCAATGAACTCGTTGGAGGAATGATTTTAACCTCCTTTATGACCGGTTACCTTTATAAAGGAAGAGCAACACTATGGGCTATAGTGGCTTCCCTTATTTTCTTTCCTGCTTTGGAAAGTATTTTAATTGAAAGCACTCTCGCTTTTATCTCGTCGATGATTAATTACACGCTCATGTTTGGAATTGGAATCAGCTTAAATATGGTTCTTCAGACACAAAGAGAACTCAAGGAGCAGCTGAGAAAAAATGAACAGCAGCAAGAAATGATCAAAGAAAAGAACGAGGCCCTTATCCAGTACGCGGAACAAGTGGAACGTTTAACTTTGTTAGAGGAACGCAGTCGAATGTCACGGGAACTGCACGATACAATCGGCCATACACTGACGTCTTCTATTATGGGGTTAGACGCTGTGAAACTCTTAATATCTTCAGATAAAGGTAAAGCCATACAAAAAGTTGGCCGATTGCGGGATGTGTTAAATAGAGGACTGGATGAAACGAGAAAAAATATTCATGATCTGGACCCGGGTAGTCAGAAAGAAATAAAGCTGGCTGAGCAACTAAGAGAAATGTGCGAAGATTTCGCCTCACATACGGATACACAAGTAACTTTCACTGTAACGGGTGTGGTGTTTCCTATAAGCGAGACTCACAAAAGGACACTCACCCGCAGTTTACAGGAATCCCTGACTAACGCCGTCAGACATGGGGAAGCCACCATTATAAGTGTAAACTTAAGCTATGAGGCTGATGGGTTAAATTTAACGATTGTTGATAACGGCTCTCCTGGGGCAGAGGCAAAGCACGGATTTGGACTGCGTGGTATGGAGGAAAGGCTACTAACTTTGAACGGCTCTTTAGATGTATCTTTTTCCGATGAAGGAACCACAGTCACATGCACCATACCCATGAAGGGAAGTGAAAGGGCTTATGATTAAGCTGCTTATTGTTGAAGATCAGACGCTGACGAGAGAAAGTCTGAACATCATCCTAGATATGGATGAACATATCGAAGTCATCGGGCAATCAGAAGACGGAAAACAAGCGATAGAATTTTGCGTTAATAATAAACCTGACCTCATTCTTATGGACATTCACATGCCAAATATGGATGGAGTAACTGCCACAAAAGCTATTAAAGAACGCTGGCCTGAGATTAAAATCATTATGCTGACTACTTTTGAAGAAACGAATTATGTTATACAGGCCCTAAAATCAGGAGCAGAAGGATACCTTCTAAAAGCCATCCTGCCGGAAGACCTTATCTTAGGAATTAGGTTGGTGCACAAAGGCGGAACCCTTATCCCTCAGGGAATAGCTCAAACTTTACTATCAAAATTACCGGAGCAAAACCGTATTCTGGAGAATCATCAGGATAAAAACGATAAAACTCTTACACCGAGAGAAGTAGAAATTCTTTATGAAGTCTCACTAGGGTTAACGAATAAAGATATTGCAGAGAAATTATTTCTCACAGAAGGTACGGTAAAGAATTATATCTCCAATATCTATTCTAAATTAGAAGTGAAAGATCGGATAAACGCCGTAAAAACCGCATTCGAAAAGAATTTGATCTAACCCCTCTAAAGATAAAAAATAGCGCAACGTAGAGTAGGGCTATTGGCCCTTCTCTTATAGAACCTGCTGAATAGGTCAGTTCATAGCTTTTAAGTGACACTGTTTTCCGCTGTGTACATACATTTAAATGAACTAGGTGTGCCAACTTTTTGATCCACCTTCGCCATAATAATTAAGACATTTGAGACAGTGCTGCCACCCCCTGAAATTCAAGCTATCTCAGCACGTTTTTTAATTGGAGAAACTTACTCTAGTCTGGATGCGGCATCGTGACTTTTCCTGACTGTTGCTTAGCAGATAGGAATGTGCTTAGAGGCTCCTAATCAATTGACTTAGTGACATCTCTCTACTATTTAAAGCAGGAGTAGGAGTTAGGAAATTCAGAAATTATAAGACAAAGGAAATATAAACTCACCGTGTTTATTTACGCACATTACTGAAAACATGGAAGAAAAAGCCTCCCAAAAGTTCAGTGAACTTTGAGAGGCTCTTTAGATTTATAGCGTTTTTCTAGCAGGTGTGTCAAAAGTATGTCATTTTGACTTTTGGGATGAAGCTAAACTCTTGATATCATGGGTGCATGATTCCATCACGTCGCCCATTCACTGTATTAAATAAATAGTAGAAGATAAGACGTAAGAAGCCCTAAATAATCGGTGTTCCAACTTTACGTTATTAACACGAGATCAAATAGGATATATGTAATTATGAATAAAATCCAGGCAATATCCAGTCAGAAGTGCAGCCAAATTTACATTAAATTGTGACCCAAAAGCGACTTCCACTCTGTCAAAGTGAATGTCCCTGTATGAACGTTTCCAAAACTCTTGTAATAAATACTGTTATGTCATCTTTTATGAAAGCCCAATAGGAATAAATATGCCCATCTTATATTAAATTTGGCGAGTTTGGTCCACCATTGGTCCACTTTTGTCCACTAAATAAACGATTTACGATCAACAGCTTAGAAGGCTGCTGGAGTTACACTAATCAGGTAGTACTTAACCTCTTAAAACATATGGCCATCCCAATCGTTATTTTCAACAACTTAAGTCACTGAAATGAGGTAGAAATGATTTTCCCAGAAGAATACATTACCGCTACAATCAATGGAGATGTGCTAACAGTCTACGTGGACGGCGTAAGCTATGAATACATTAATCAGTAACTAAATGGCACCTACAAGGGTGTCTTTTTTTTTAGGAGGTGAATAATCCATGTTTGAAAAGATTCAATCTCACTTAGGTGATATTATTATCAAAGACTTTGCTCAGCATTTGGTGCTTCCTCTTCCAAAAGAAATTACATCATTTAAGGAGTAGGGCGAAATCATTGTAATTTCAGGGAAAGACAGCCTTGCTGTAGTCTTACTGATTCTATATAGATATCAGGTACCAAAAGAAAAAGTCCACCGTTGATTGAGCTAGCAAAATGTTGGCATTATATAAGCAAACATATTACTAACAGGTAAAAAACTCACCTAGTTAAGAATGAGTTTATAAATAAACCTTCTAAGACTTTCGTACTGTTATTTTTAGAATAGTGAGAAAATATTGAAAACTAAAAAGAAAAACTTTACATTTATAGTAGCTCTTACCATAAAAGGTTAAAAATAGGAAAAGGAGGTAAAAGTTTAAAAGAAGGAAGGGCAATACTAACTATAAAGGGAGCTGAATAGAGTGAAGAAGATTTATTTTATGGTAGCAGTAACTGTTCTTTTTTTTACGGCATTTACGCAAACGGTTGCACTAGGGTCGGTTTCAAAGCAGAAATCAGATGAGGTTTCAGAATGGGCGAAAGATGATGTCATTTATGAAGTAAATGTCAGACAGTACACAGAAGAAGGTACTTTTGAAGCGTTTGAAAAGCATCTTCCCCGGCTCCAAGAGTTGGGGGTAGATATTCTTTGGTTTATGCCGGTTTACCCAATCTCTGAAGAGAACCGAAAAGGAACTTTGGGTTCTTATTATTCAATTCAAGATTATACAGCGATTAACCCTGAATTTGGAACAATGGAGGATTTTGAACAGTTAGTTCAAAGAGCCCATGATATGGGGTTTAAAGTCATGCTGGATTTTGTTCCTAACCATACGGGGTGGGATCACGATTGGATCTCCGAGCATCCTGAATGGTATATCCAGAATGAAGATGATGAGATTGTGCAGCCACCGGGCACAGATTGGACGGATGTTGCCCAGTTAGACTATGAAAACAAAGAAATGCGTAAAGCAATGATTGAAGAAATGAAGTTCTGGGTGGAAAAAGCAGACGTTGACGGTTATCGGATGGATGTTGCAGGACGAGTACCAGCAGATTTCTGGGAAGATGTCAAAAAAGAACTAGACGAGGTTAAACCAATTTATATGTTAGCGGAAGATAGTGAAAACCTTAACCTTTTGGAAGAGAGTTTTGATGCTAACTATGGCTGGCCTTTTCTCGGTAATGCTATCGGAGTAGCAAACGGCGAAAACTCGGCAGAAGACATTCGTACTTATATTTCAGACGTAGAGGAAACGTATCCTGAAGGGACTTACCCAATGCATTTCCTTACGAATCATGATGAGAATTCATGGAACGGAACAAATGAAGATCTTTACGGTGAAGCAAACGAAACCCTGGCAGCTTTAACCTTTACTATGCCGGGAATGCCGCTTATATACTCCGGAGAAGAAGCAGGATTGGACAAGATGCTTGAATTTTTTGAAAAGGACGAAATCAACTGGAACAACTTGTCTATGCAAAAGTATTACGAGGAATTAATTGATCTTAAAAAAGAAAATCCAGCCCTTTGGAATGGAAGCTACGGTGGAGATGTTAACTTTTTAGAGAGCTCGAACGATGATATTTTAGCATTTGAGAGAGAAAAGAATGGCAATAAAGTAGTAGTGGTAATGAATCTAACAGAAAATGAGGAGTCTACTACTCTTAAGCCTAGATCTTCATCAGGTAAGTATACGTCTTATTTCTCTGATTCTGACTTTATTCTGCGTGGTAAACATACTCTTGATCTAGAACCATGGGAATTTAAGATCCTTGTGCAGGATAAACAAGAAGGCGGCGAATTGCCGGACACTTCATCTTCCCTTCCGCTTGGAATGTTAGCAGGGTTGGGTGTAGCGATGGTTGGTGCCATTGGCCTCAGTATTCGTAAGACAAAATCTCAAAGGTAAATAAAATTGACATCATTTGAAATCAATAGCCGGCCTCTTATTATGTGAGGCTGGCTTTTTCTAAATTATAAATTCTTCTTCATGTATTGAGATATTCCTCTTTGTTTGGTTGAGCAGGCCAAAAGGGTTTGACTGCCTTTGCTAGTATAGAACTTTTCTTTCACGATCAGTTAGAAAGGGGGAACTCTCATAACGATAATGGACTCAGTACGGAAAAGCAGATCCGAACTCTTCACATTTCTATAGACTTTCTTTATCACCCCCATCCATTTCCTTTATCCTACTAACTAAAACCGTAAATATATTCAATAAATAGTTTCCATTAAACAACAATGGACAAATAAAAATGACTAAAACAATTAACCTGTATCTGCTAGAGAATTTGAGATTGATTATCTTGTCCAATAACCATTATTTCAAAATCAACCCTTTGCCATTTGAATCTCTTACAAATTTAAGAATAAAAGAAAAGTCTCTCAAAAGTATATAAACTCTTGGGAGGCTTGTAAATTTAGTTGACGATATTATAAACCAGTCAAAATCCAGTCAATTCATAATTTAAAGGACTTCTACGCTGCCAGTCACGACTACCACTTTTGATCACTACCGAGAGAGACCCACAAAAGTTGACATTTGAACGCTTTTGGGGTACGTATGATACATAGCGATGAAATAATGTGAAACCCTAAACAACCTTTAACAGTATTAAGTACTTCCTATACGAATGGAGATGGAGCAAGAATAATAAAATTCTGCCCCAAGCGGGGTTATGAAAGTTATGACGAGTTTCTTCATTATAATGTGGCGAAGATTAACGCACGAAAAAACCCACTCTTTGATTGAGTGGGTTTTGGATATTATCGTAGCAGTTCAAGAACTCCTTGAGGTTGTTGGTTGGCTTTAACAAGCATAGCTTGAGAAGCCTGATCCAAAATAGATGATTTCGTTTGGTGCATTATCCCCTTTAGCCATGTCTACATCACAACGCTCCTGGATGTTTGTCTATTTATCTTTCAATTAGCCAGTTTTTAGCCAGTATTTTAAAAATAAAGAGCCCTCAAGTTTAGAGGGCTCTAAAAAACTTCACCCTTAATAACTCACTAAACTGAATGGAAGTATTAATTTCATCCTCTATATCTTAGTGAACGGTCGTTTCCAGCTAAAACCCCCCACTCAGTCTCGTGCATTTCGGGCTGAGTAGTGCGCAATACTTTGTTATTAAAGAAAGAATCAACTATAAACGCGCGTGTACTCAGAAGATAAAAGGATTCCAAAAATGATCAGAAGTTATCTTTGACTGTTTCGTAAGACATCACATCCGCATAGACACCATCGAGTACTTCCAAAGAATGATGATTCAGTTCCTCAGTTAAGGCTGCCACACCTTCTTCCGGAACATACATTTGATAACCCTTATCAGCACCGTCTCTGACCGTCGTTTCAACGCACTCATTGGTCAGAACACCAACAACAACGAGCTGCTCAATTCCCAAATTTCGAAGCACATAATCGATGTTTGTACTATTGAAGACCCCAGAAGCCGTTTTGGTGATTATGATTTCATTTTCTAGAGGTGCAACCTCTTCGATAAATTCGGCTTCCTTTGATCCCTTCTCCACAAAACAACCGATTCGCTGATGCTCAAGGCTACGATCCCTGCCATCATTAGTCATGGATTCAATCTTCACATGTATTACTTCTTGCTCTTGCTCCCTGAAAATTTTTTGCAGTTTCTTAACAGTAGGGAAGACCTGGTCCTCTAATCGATTAAAATAATAAGCATATTCTTGATCCTCATGTGAAACGTCTTGAAAGAAACCATATCCAGGAGCAGCATCATAATATTGTAAGTCTATACAAAGTAATGCAACTTTTCCTTCTATTAAAGGGTTCGACTTATAGTCTTCATACAACGTTTGCGATGGATTACGCATGGTAGTAACACCTCCAAGTTATTAATTGATTCTTAACTGATTAATACACTGATAAGCAATGCAATCCACGAAACGATAAACGCCAGGATTGTAAATGGGAAGATATACCGCAGCCATCTTCCGTAAGGAACCCGGCACAGACCAAGCATTGCCATCAATCCTCCAAGCGTAGGAGTGATAAGATTGGTAATTCCGTCACCCACCTGAAAAGCCGATATGGTCGACTGTCTCGAAACTCCCACTATGTCACCGACGGGGATCATGATCGGCAGTGTAACAAGTGCCTGCCCACTTCCGCCCGGTATAAATAAATTAATAATCGATTGTGATATCGACATGAAAATAGCTGCAACCGTGGCAGGCAAATGCTCAAGTACCGATACAAGGCCGTATGCAATTGTATCACTGATGTTTCCATGATTCATAACCACCTGAATACCTTGAGCGACACCAATCAAAATGGCAGCAAGTGCACTTGGTTCAAGGGCTTTCGAAAACGTCTCGGCTATCTGACTTCCGTTCATGCGGGCAATAAGTCCATTTGCAATACCGATCATTAGAAATATAGCCGATATCTCATTGATGTACCAGCCTCGAGTGAATACACCATACAACATGACGGCTAGCCCTGCCACAAATACAAGCAACATAGCAATATCTTTTTTCCTCATTCTATATGAGTCAAGAGGCTGAGTTAATTGCATGTCATCTGTATCGATATCGTCACCCAGACTCTTTTCCCTATCCTTCATAATCTTTTTGAAATATCGCACATTGTATGCCGCTAGAAGACTTAATACGATAACCACAAGAACGCTTCTAAAGCCCCACCCAGAGAATAAGGACATCTCTGCTATTTGATGACCCACGCCGACGGTGTACGGATTGAAGGGGGATAGTCCAAAACCGATTGATACCCCACCAATCCCTATTCCGGCACCAAGAATAACGTCTCCACCAATGGCGATGCTGAGTAATACGGCAATTGGAATAAGCGCGATATTATTTTCATACCCGACAAAAATTCCTAACAGACCGTAAATAAATGTCATAATAACGATAGCAAGATACCGTCTGCCTAATCCCAGCTTCTTGACGAAGGTTCCGACTGTACGCTCCAACATACCTGTCTTTTCCAATACTCCGAACATCATCGCAGCAGCAAAAACGATAAAAACGATATTCGCGATTTCCTGGAATCCCTGCGGTATTGCTGTAAATAATTCCAGCAGATTGACGGGATTCCTTTCTGTAAATTCATATGTTCCTGGGATCGTCCTTGTCGCGTCGTTGACTTTCTCTCTGTCATAGGAACCGGCTGGAATGATGTAGGTAAGTATTCCTGCAAATACAACGATATAAAACAGCAATGCTAATGGATGAGGAATCCGATCCAACCAATTTTTTTTCTTTTCTGACATTAGAAATTACACACCTTCCCGATGAACTTTTGGTCTAGTCTTCTTGCGTAACCTTTTCTAAGAAGTCCTTCAATGCATGAATACCCTGCACGCAATCATTCAACGATGACCACTCTTCCGAATTGTGGCTGATTCCATCCTTACTCCTTACAAACAGCATGGAAATCGGTAGATGACGTCCCAGAATCATAGCATCATGCCCAGCTCCACTCGGCAGGAAAACAGGCCTTATTCCGTGGTTCTCAACAGATGTTGCCATGGTCTCTTGAACCCCCTCTTTGATCGGAACAGGCTTCGTACGTGTTGTCTCCTCCCATTCAAGGCTTACCCCACGCTTTTCCACTATTTCTTCGGCTTTTTCAATTACCAGATCAACGAGTTTGTCACGCGTGGATTCATGAATATCACGAATATCAATGTATAATTCAACTTCTCCAGGGATCACGTTGACTCCGTTTGGATAAACATGAGTCTTCCCTACAGTTGCTACGGCGGATGAGCTCACTTGGGGAGGAAGATATGGAATGTTATAAATCAATTCACTGGCAACGACCAAAGCATCTTGTCGATCGTTCATTGGTGTGTTGCCTGCATGACCAGCTTTTCCCTGGATATTAAGTTTCAGCCAGCAAGGGCCAGCAATTCCTGTTACTATGCCTACGGGAACATCTTCCTTTTCCAACTGTTTGCCTTGTTCGATATGAACTTCAACAAACATTTTGATATCTTGTAAATCGCGTTTGGCATCTGGGAAGCGTTCGTTCGTCAAATCAACTCTTTTCATAACTTCTTCAAAAGGCAGACCGTCAATATCACTTAATGCCCTCTGTTCCTCCGTATCAAAATCACCCACTACCGCTTTGCTACCTGTAAAACCACGATTAAACCTTGCTCCTTCTTCATCAGAGAAAATCACAATTTCGAACGTTCTCATCGGCTTATAGTCGATTTCTTTCCAAGCCTCTACCACCTCCAAAGCACTTAATACACCGAGCACGCCATCAAAGTGACCTCCGTTTGGAACCGTGTCAATATGGGACCCGGCTAGTACAACTGGCAGAGTCTCATCTCGTCCTACAAGTTGCCCGAAAATATTTCCAGCTTCATCAACCCATGTGTTCATTCCAGCTTCATCCATCCAATGCTTCACTAGGGTTTTCGCTTTTCTTTCTTCTTCGGAAAAACCGATCCGATGTGAACTACCCTTTTCCCCTCTTCCAATTTCAGATATTGCCTGGATTCTAGTGGTCAACCGTTTTCCGTTTACACCAGAATAATTTAAACGGTGATCAAAATCTTTTAACAGTTTCTTTTCCAGTTGCTTCTCATCTTGTTCATTCATACTTTAAAACCCCCTTCATGTGATTTATCTCTATTGATGGGTCAACGATATTTTTCAGAAACCGCTTTCAACACGGCTTTCCCTTTAAATACGGTTCATTTATGGCTATGTCCTTAATGTTATGTTGAATGTCTTTTTGTGTCAATAATAAATATTTTAAAAATTAAAAAAATGACAGAAACGATTGTTTCTGTCACAAAGAAAAGCGATATATTTTTCTTGGTCGTCCTCGTGGAAATGGGTTTTCTTCACCAACGACCTCCACATACCCCCCGGTTTCAAGTGCCACTATAATTCTTCGTGCACTTCTTGGCATGATTTGCATCTGCTGCGCTAATTCATGTGCTGTCATTTCGGACTTTCCCCATTTATTCAAAATGGATTTAATTTTGCTTAAAGTTGAAATGCTAAGGGAGGTTTTTTCGCTTATTCCCTGGAGTTCGGTGGAGACATAAGAGTAAGAAATTTTTTCCGCACTCCCCAGTGGTCCGTTTATCGTTTTATCCTCAAAATGGACCATCCATGTCCCTTCTCCATACTCTTTAGCTTTCAACAGAGCTCTACCACCGTTAATTTCCGCATCATAAGCAGAATATCCTATCCCTATACCACAGGTTACGGCATGTTTACCTATGCGAAGAATTTCTTCTATTTCTGGAACAACAGTGAAACTTTCAGTGATTGCATCAAGCTCCCCCCGGGTCGTAAAAATGACATATCTCCCCGGACCGGAAGTTTTCAGCGACCCCTGAACTTTCTTTGCATATTTCAATAATTTCTGGGAGTTTCTCATTTCGATATTAGTAATTTCATCCGATGAAAACACTCCGGTAGACAGGCCAGAAAGCGGGTCGATTTCAAACATTTGAACAGCAATCTGGGTATTCTTAAAACGGATCATTTCATGAGTTCTCAATATGATGTCCAGAATAGATTTGATGGCTGAGTTTGCAGGAGTCACCCTGAATACCGGAACTCCAAGGCGTTTTAACTCAGTATAAACAGCCCAGACACAAGTTACCGCCCCCTTAGTATGATTATCACTCCAAAGATTATAGTGATGTTGGACGAATTTGCTCACAGACTTTTTGTAATGCTCTAAATAGGTTCGACTATTATCGATTTCAGATTCGGTAATAAATTCTTCTAAATAGGACTGGTCATATTTCATCCCCAACTCGTCGAATATTGGATGTAGTTCTGAGGAATCAACTGCATCAAAACTAAGTTCATCAGCCTTGATATCTTCGCTATTTAATATATGATAGAGGGTTTTATATAAACTTGAACCTGTATAAGGCGTATGATACATCGGTTGACTGGTCTTCCCCCACTTTATAGCCGTCGAGTAGGGAAGAAATCCTGAGAACAACCATACATCTACATCTTGCGAATGTGATTCCAAATGGTCCACAAGCTCTTCCTCTCCGGTATGAACGAACGACAGGCAACTGAACTCAGGGTATTCGTCTACAATGGATTGTATTAATCCCAGGTTATCCTTTGCTCCTATTAATCCTAATCTGATTTTCATAATAGCCAACTTTCTAATAGCTTGGGTTTCACAGGCAACGATGCCTATTGGGTACAATAATAACATGAAAGTATTCCACTAGTAATAAAACACTGATCAAAACGTAAAACCAATAGAAGTTCGTCGCATCACAATTCACAGTCGATAAGATGGGGGTTGCCCCATTAATTTCTGAAATTCATTGTTGAATGGCCCGTTTATCTTGTATCGCACCGTTCCCACCAGTCCAAGCATGATGAGCGGGTGGTAAATATATTTTCGATACACTTATGAGTAGATCAGCTTCTTGAATGGGGCGCCGTCTGTCCTTTCCATGAAAAAAGCCCGATTCCTGCTGATTCAGAAACCGGACCCCTTCATTCTTATTGTTTTATAGCTGGACCCACGTATGCTGTTCGCCCCAGCTCTCTTTTGCTAATTTCTCTACTTCTTGAACAATTTCCTCCTCAACTGCGTAAGCGTCTCCCTGCTCATACTGGTTATAATGAAATGCATATAACCGGGAAACAAATTCATGGAATGGAAGCGAAGATTCACCTGGAATCTCATTACATCCTTCTACGCTGGGCTCTATACCCTGCCCCCAGTCTTGAGAGCTGTCATTATTAGGGTTATAGAAATAAATACGCATTTCCCCATCCGGGTCTTTTGCAATTCTTTGGATAGAAACAGCGTGAAGCCCCAATAACTTTCCAAATGCATTGGTTATAAATATACCTACCGGATTAGGATAGATCAATTCATAACCTTCATTGTAATCCGGATGGTGAGTGCCGTAAAATAATCGGACAAACCCTGGGTAATCAGCTACTGAACCTGTCATAGGGTCGATCACACTGCAGAATCCTTTTTGAACCCAGTTTCCATAAAAAGCCGGATTGACCCATTTATGAACATCATCGCCTCTAAATTTCGAGCGGCGAACCAGTTCTGAATATATACGATCCAAATGAGGTACAAGAATTAAGGAAACAGGGTCTAATTCATCGTGCAGATCATCGACTAATCCTTCTCGTAAATCCCTCGAATGAATCGTTTGTCCTTCAAAGTTAAGATCAACATCCCCATCTCTAGCTGCTCTTGCAATTAAATCAAGCAAGTGTCCTGGAGCATGAAGCGACCAAAGACTAATCCCTCTTGCTGTCTGGCAAGTAGGGTTCATCCCCTGCCCTATACCTAAAGGCTGGCCAAGAACGCTTATCGCTCCAGCCACAAGGATACTGTTCGCTGTAATTCCTTCATTTCCATTGATTGAGTTTAACAGGATTTTTCTATTTTCTGACTGAAGATCTAATTCAATGATTCTACGCAGCCCAGGAATAACTGGTGATGAGGATAGGACTCCTCGATCAAGCATTTTTGCCAATCCATATAAGGACTGCTTTAATGGGATATGAATACCCGTTTTAATTAAATTTTGCACAAAAGACATGTGCTCTTCTAAATTTGCTTTTCCCTTATTCGTTAAATCCAACGCTTCTGCAAGTAACTGAGGGTGATGTTTATTGATATAACGGGTAAGGACCACGTGATTAGACGCAACAAGCCCTGTTTCACGCATGGTTTTAGCAAAAGATTGAGCTTCTGTCTTGAGAGCATCCTCTTTTAGATTCTTAATCTTATTCCGATACTTTTTCGTGTCACAGTTTCTACTTTTTTTCGTTCTGCCTCTTAATGCATCCACGTACGTTTGGATAGCCTTTCTATCTGACTCCTCAATGTCTTTCTCCATCAGCTTCTCAGCATGATTGACCATTTTAACGATTCTATTCACCATTATAGGGCGTTGAGCAATGAGACCACTAATTTCTTTAACAAGTTCTCCTGAAATAGAAGCTAACGATAGCTTTTCTTCTAAAAATTGGAACAAACGCTCCATACGGTCTTTATCTTTTCCTTTACCTTCAATACGAGCTGCCTCTGTTTCTTCTGGAAAGAGGATGTCTATATTTAATGCCATAACTTCGTGCAGGAAGGATTGAGCCTGGGACTCAGAGACGCCTTCCCGCTTGTACACGCCTTTAGCTATAGCGACCATTCTTAATTCACTCAGCATTTCTGAGATTGTCGTTAAACCACCTGCCTGGAGCGATCCTTTCACAAGAAAAGGCTGTAGCTTAGACGGGTCCTCCCAGGGGCTGTCTTGAAAAACGCCAGCTTGTTCATACCTTTCTGCCAGTTGATATAAAGCAGACAAGCCTTCCTCATCATCCATCAGCTTAGCTGCAGCCTGTAGCACATTACTTTGATACATGGACTTTGCAAATGAATAACTAGACTCCATTGTCTCTAGTTCTTGTTTAAAAGCCTCAATCTTAGATGTATCCATTTTTACTGCCATCGCATGTAATTCCTCCTATATATAAAAATCGTAGTCCACGTAATCGGTTAATAATTGAGATATCTCGTCACTGTCACTTCCGTGAAGAAAAACCGTCCCCCAATGATTTCCATATCCTTCGTTTGTGTCTTGAAACTTAGTAATCGTAGGCTTATACAACGTATGCTTATCAAAACTTGGATGACTTTCCATCTCAGGCGGAATTTGCACACGACTTACCGTTTTCTTACGGGGATAAACTAAGAAGCTCCCCGCATGCCCGTCAGCTTCAACGTCTTTTGGCACGTATTTTTCCAAATCTTCCTGAGAGGTATGAGGATCACAGCAAAGAAGATGAGCTCCAAATGGATTGAATTTGTAAACTTTTTGAATCAGTTCAAATATATGACCGCCTGGAATTCGGTAAGCGACCTCTCCAAAGTACACTTCTTCCTGATCCGTAATAAAAAATTCCGGATGGATCATGCCGTATTGAATATCAAACGCCTGGATTAGTTTTTCTACTTCTGTTAATATTAGCGGACGATAATGTTCCAGAGCAGCTGACGGCGGAACCATACTGGAGTAACCTAGAAGCACATATTCCGTTATATTCAGAAACTTGATTTCACCTTTATGAATGAAAACCTCACATGAAACTTCAATTCCGTGCAGATGACTTTCTACAAGCCCGGGGAAACTTTCCTCCGTTAGCTTGCTTTCGATATCATCTTCTGAGAATATCATGCGATGACCAGCTGCCCCCGCCTTATTCAATGCTTTGAAATGGATGGGATCAGGTTCCTGACTGTTATTCTTTAACAGCGAATGGTTCACACGTCTGAAAAATCGTTTGACCTCTTCTTTATTCTCTACCTCTTCAAATACGCCTACTTTTAACCCTCCTATATGAGCCCTGCGCTTCATCATCGCCTTATCTCTAAAGAGAATAGAGTGATCGAATACATTCGGATCATTCCGTAGACGAGCATTTAGTGCGCCAGACCATTCGACCGTCTCCTCGAAAATCGGGATCGTATGACCTACGTCTAACTTTACTAATTGTGAAAAAAGATCCTCTGAGCGGTCATAAACCTCCTGATAATGGCTTGGTTTCCCAAAATCCCAGGCGAAAAAAGGAATATTATGCTGTTCCGCATAAGGCTTGAATTCTTCATGGCTGACCACTATATAAGGTTTTTCCATTTGCTGCATAGCTTCAATTGATGGAACACTCCAGCCAATTAACGCCACTTTATTACCACGTTCAGGTCGTTCATGATTAATTCTAAGCGCTCCCATTTGCCTTCCGTTCAATCGCTTACGATCATTTTGATTGGTAAATTTAAATGAATTTGTTTCTTCATTAAGCCTTGGCATATGATTTTTCACCTATCCTTGAAATAATTAAGCAACATTTTGTTAGAATCTCCAATAGAGGTCTGTTTATCCCAAAATACAGGTAATTTTCATGTGAAAATTACCTGTATTTTATGTATAAAAAAATCAGGACAGCTACAAGCTGTCCTGATCCGTTCTTTAAAGGATTTTATACCAAATATTCATATCTTCAAGTCCTGTCCCAATCCAGCTGTTCTGAACCATGCACCCTCCATAAGTAAACCCTTGCTGAGCAGCCACAATGTTCATCCCCATTGAAGTAGCTCTTGTATAGGAAAACATTGTATGTACTCCTAGTTCTTTCGCTTTTTCTTCAAGAAAGGGGTACTGATGGGATAAAAGACCTTTTCCTCTATGTTCTGGCAATGTTGCACAGTCCGTAAATTCCGCTGCTTTGTATTCTGGAAATACATCGGCAGAACAGGCACTAACTAACTTCTCCCTGTTAAAAATAAGTGCAAAATGGACATGGTCTTTCATCATTTTAACGATATACTCTGGATTATGGATCGGCGTAGGGTATTTAGCAAAAGCGGTTTGATAGAGTTCGGCCATTTCTTCAGCATCCTCTTCTCTTCCCCACTTCATTGTATAATCATCCACCAGCTTCTTAGCTTTCATTCTGGAAGTATGGTTCATTTGTTTAACCTGGTCAATGACGTTCCCCTCGTTTTTCTTTTCTCTTGCAGAGTTTAAGTATTTAGCATAAATTCTAGTATCATCACCGCGGAAAAAACCTTTAATTTCTCCTTCTATTTTACACGACTGGGCTTGTAACTCTGATTCTTCTTTACTCCCAGGTTTCACATAGAAAATAAGCTTGTCACAGTCTTTTTCATAAGCTGCATGCGTAAGCTCCTCGATAAATCCACTCACATCATCAGGAAGATCGTAAACCTTAACCCTTCGGCTCACCGGTTCCACATCAAAGTAACTTTTTTCCATCAAGGTGCTGGTAGAAAGAAAATCTCCAGATATCATCAGGTACACTCCTATTAAAATGTCTATTATTATGCGAGATGGCTACTCTTAACCAAACAGCTAAGGAGTACCTCGGCACCCTTATCAGTAACCATCCTTCATAAATATTCTACCTTATCTTCCTGTCAAGAAGAGTCTAATTTACTTGGAAAGACACCGAAAACATTGTCGAAATTACACTATTTTTGACAATGGAAACTTTCCGGATGATAATCACCAATTTTTTGGACAAAAACAAGTCCCCCCCTTACTTACTCAAAGGGAGGACTTACCGTTACTTTTTATCAACCCATCATACCTTCTTTTCTGTGCACTTCTGCAGCCTGAATCAACAACCTCAAAGAAGACGACACGGTGTTAATATCTACTAACCCATCCTCTAATTCTTTGACTTTATCCAGCTGGTGATACACATATCCTTCACAGCCATTAAACGTTAACTCGCCCGTACTTATTCTTCCCTTTAAAGACATAATACTCTGATGAAGTAATTCCCGATCCATTCAGCTCTCTCCTCCGTTAAGGAAATAAAACTTAAAGCATTAATGGATAGTATATCCAAATAATCATGAATTATTCCAAACCCAGGGAGGAGCAAGTA
Source organism: Halobacillus sp. K22 (assembly GCF_052246795.1). Lineage (NCBI taxonomy): Bacteria > Bacillati > Bacillota > Bacilli > Caryophanales > Bacillaceae > Halobacillus > Halobacillus sp. K22. The sequence goes on from NZ_JBQQCN010000015.1 coordinate 46,460, forward strand.
AATGAAACGCTGTGGTATGGCCGATCAGAGTCTTATTTTTTTAATCTTCTAATGGATTCAAACTTTCCTCGCCCGTCATGCTCGCGATCATTTCTACTAACAAGTCAATTTCTTCGTCAATATCCTTAATACTTACGGTTTCTACTGGAGAGTGCATGTAGCGTAGGGGTAATGAAACTAGGCTGACCGGAACACCTTTACCAGTTAAACGCATTTTGTCTGCATCTGTACCTGTCATTCTTGGTGTGAGTTCGTACTGAACCTTCATATCCAGCTTTCTAGCAGTTTTCTCTAACAATTGATTGATCTTCCGGTTGATTGGGGCTCCCTTAGCCAAAACAGGGCCCTCATCTAACTGAACATCCCCGTGTTTATTTTTGTTTACTCCTGGATAATCTGTAGCGAAAGTGACATCACAAGCGATAGCCATGGTCGGTTCAATACCTGCAGCAGCAAAGAATGCACCTCCCATATTGGTTTCTTCATTCACCGTACTCGCGGCATACACTCCCACTTTTACTTCTTTCTCAGATAAGCGCCTTAATACTTCTCCTACAATAAATTGACCGGTTCTGTTATCAAGGCCTCGTCCAGCTATGTAGCGATTCATCATGACTTCAGGAGAACGCTTGTAAACCGCTAAATCACCGATTTGTACAATTTTTTCTATCTCCTCTTTAGATTTTGCTCCACAGTCAATGAATAGCTCATCCACACCAAAGTCTCCTTTTAATCCGCCATGGTGCTGAGCATTAACACCTATTACCCCTGTCAACGTACCTTCATAACCTAAAATCGTAACTTTCATTCCAACAGCAGCTTTCGGGTTAATTCCTCCCATTTTGTCAAAATGGAGATATCCCTGGTCATCGATTCGATTAATTACCAGCGCAATTTCGTCACAGTGTCCGGCTAACAGCACCTTGAAATCCGCTTCTGGATTTAAAATCGCAATAGCATTTCCAGCATGATCCGTTCTCACTTCATGAGAAAATGGCTTTATTTCTTTAATCCAACGTTTTTGAATCTCCATCTCCATGCTGGAAGGAGAGGGAGTTTGAAGCAATTCCAGTAAAAAATTCAAACGATTTTCATTCATTTTATATATTCCTCCTTTTTCTCTCATCATCATACCAAAAAAGTCTCTCATTTTTCTAAAACATGCTTAAATACATCTCTATTAGGGAATATATCGAGATGTAGTATTTAGAAGGAGGGTGTTCTATGAATTTGGAAGAATGGTTTCAAAAGGGCATGACGGCTCAAGAATACGTGGATTCTATGGATAAGCACCAAAAAGATCTTATATATATATACGAGCACTTCAATATATCTACAGAGGACTATCCTTTTTTTGAGAAGTTGCAGAAAAAGGATATACGGGCAGTAGTCCTCACGGAAGACTGGTGCGGAGATGCCATGTTAAATGTACCTATTTTTCTTCGATTAGCAGAAGCTGGTCATATTGAAACTCACTTTTTACGACGTGATGAAAACCTTGAATTAATGGATCAGTATCTAACCAATGGAAAGTCACGTTCGATCCCGATTATTATCTTTATTGATAGGGACGGAAAAGAGGTCTGCTCATGGGGACCCAGGGCACCAGAGCTGCAAAGTTTTATAGATGACTCCATCGGCAGTCTGCCTGAAAAAGAAACAAAGGATTATCAAGAAAAACAGAAACAGATGCTTACTTTTATTACAAAAGCTTATCGCGATCATCAGAACTTCTGGAACTATGTATATAGAGACATGCTAAAAACATTAGCCTGACTTTAAAGTTAACTTGCCACTAAGCGATTAGGGCAAGTTTTTTTATGTTTGAATCATTGTTTCATTAGCCATAATGAACTAAAAAGGAGCATTCATAATGCAATCCTTGGTTCGACTATACTTTCAAGTACCTTTATTCTTAAGACTATTAGGCACAGTCATCGTCATGATGACTTTTTTCGGTATGATCATCCATTGGATTGAGCCGAGAAGCTTCCCTACTTTATTTGATGGGGTTTGGTGGGCATTTGTTACTGGGGCAACAGTAGGTTATGGTGACTACGTTCCTCTTAGTATCCTCGGAAAAGTTACAGCTATTTTGCTTATCCTAACCGGAGGAGGACTGGTAACTTTCTACATGGCAACTTTGTCAGCCTCCACCGTCAAACATGAACAAGCTTTAGTTCGGGGAGAGGTGGACTTCCGTGGATCTAATCATTTGGTCATCATAGGGTGGAACGAACGGACACGACAGCTGATTGATATGATGGGTGCTCAGGGAATGCAGGAAAGGATTGTGCTTATTGATCGTACCATGCATGAATTTTATCGTAATTTGTCCTATGTGCACTTTATTAAAGGAGATGCAACTAATGAGGACATTCTCATAAAAGCGAATTTATGCGAAGCACGTATGGCGGTAATTACCGCAGATCCTTCTAAACGTGAAGAGCAATCAGACCAGTCAGTTATCCATCAGACTGTGGCTTTGAAAGGGCACCATCCAGAGCTATTTATTATTGCCGAGATGCTCACTGACAGACAGCGAATTAATGCAGAACGCGCAGGAGCAAATACAGTTATTCGCTCAAATGATTTTATGAGCAGTTTATTTTTCCATGAACTTTACCGCAATGATCCGGTACAACCCTTTGAATTGTTACTGGATTTATTGACGACCAGACAATTTCACGAAGAAAAAGTACCTGACGAATTAGAGGGGCAGCCTATCATTCAAGCATTGGAATATTTCTTGAAGAAAAGCTGCCAAATTATCGGTATTAAAAAAGGGAAGGAAGTTTCTTTTGAGCTCGATGGGGATATGAAATTAGAGAAAGGTGATTATTTAATCGTTTTCTCCCCGCTTCGTCAATAAAGCATGCTCAGCTTCTGCCAACACTTCCTGTCCTGCGCTGATGTGCTCCTCTGGAAATGAAGCGTCTTTATCAACAGGTTCTGAGAATTGATCAAATATCGCTCGGAAATTGCCTTCCTTTACGTTATCATCGAGCCCTGGATTATATTTATGAGATAGCAGAAAGGGTTCTTCCATGCGGATGGTCGCATAGTCAGTTGGAGCATCCATAGATCCGGATTCCATCGTAAACGGCAGCCGGATAAATTGATAGCCAACGTGATCATCGATCTTATAATCGAAATACCCATGCTCATAATCCCAATTGTCCGAAAGTTTAAAACCAATGGGTTTAAGTGCCAGTTCTGCGTCCGTAAACCTATATACTTTTCCTGTTAGCGCTGAAGATAATGGTATCATTCAATCCACTCCTTTTAGCACTAGCTTGCCCAATTAAAAACACCTCAGGTCATCCAAAATATGGATGACCTGAGGTGTTAATTATTTCCTGCTTATTGTTTTCTATACTCAATAGTGTGAATACTTACAGGCGCTTTTCAAGCTGTTGTTTTTCTTCTTCAAAGCCTGGTTTCCCTAGAAGAGCAAACATATTCTTCTTGTATGCTTCCACTCCTGGCTGATCGAAAGGATTAACACCCAGTAAGTACCCACTGATTGCACAAGCTTTCTCGAAGAAGTACACAAGGTAGCCGAATGTATAGGCATTTCGTTCAGGACAATGCAGAATAAGGTTAGGCACTTGTCCATCTGTATGAGCAAGCATCGTACCCTGATAAGCTTTTTCGTTTACCTGGTCTACTGTTTTACCAGCTAAATAGTTCAAGCCGTCTAAGTTCTGCTCGTCTTCTTCAATCGTAATATCTGAAGCAGGACGTTCAACATGAAGAACGGTTTCAAACAAGTCTTTTCGACCATCCTGCACATACTGACCAAGCGAGTGCAAGTCTGTAGAGAAGTTAGCTGAAGCAGGAAAGATACCTTTTTGGTCTTTTCCTTCACTTTCACCAAACAGCTGCTTCCACCATTCTCCAAAATACTGCAGAGAAGGTTCATAGTTCACTAACATTTCAATTGTTTTCCCTTTGTTATAAAGAACGTTACGAACGGCTGCATACTGATAAGCAGGATTTTCTGAAAGCTTACTTGAGCTTAACTCTTGTCGGGCGGATTGCGCGCCTTTCATCATTTCGTTAATATCAATCCCACTAGCCGCAATCGGAAGAAGTCCCACAGCTGTCAGAACGGAATAACGTCCGCCTACATCATCTGGAACGACGAAGGTTTCATACCCTTGTTCTAAAGCTAACGTCTTCAACGCTCCTTTTTCCTTATCCGTAGTAGCATATATACGTTTACGAGCTTCCTCTACGCCGTATTTTTCTTCAAGAAACTTACGGAAAAGTCGGAAAGCAATAGCAGGTTCTGTTGTGGTCCCACTCTTGGAAATAACATTAATAGAAACATCTTTATTCTTCAGTACATCGAAAAGTTCATTCATATAAGGGGCACTAATACTGTTACCTACGAAGAACACTTGAGGAGTATTGCGATCTTCAGAAGCAAGTTCATTGTAGAAACTGTGATTTAGCATCTCCAGAGCTGCTCTTGCCCCGAGGTAAGACCCACCGATACCAATCACAAGCAGTACGTCAGAATCCGATTTAATTTTTTCAGCTGAGTGATTTATACGTTCAAATTCTTCTTTATCATAGTCTTCCGGAAGATCAAGCCAGCCCAGAAAATCACTTCCTGCTCCTTTTTTCTCATGTAAAGCCTCGTGAGCTAAGGTAACGGCATCATGCATATAGTCTAATTCATGTTTACCTAAGAACGGCAGCGCCTTTTCATAATCAAAGCGTACGTGTGTCATTTATTTCCCTCCATTTGGTCATATAATAACCTAATCCAATTTTCACTTTATCGGAACCTACTCCTATAATCAAGCAAACATAAAAATTGTAAGCGGATACCTCAAAAAAAGAGATCCAAAACACAACGTAATGGATCTCTTTTAAATGGGTTATTTAGACATTTCTAAAATTTGAACGACATCTTCTGACCCTAACTGATTAAAGTTCCCAAAAGGTCCCCGTTTCATCGCTCGATCAGTAATTACATCAAATTTCTCATCGTTTATTTCATAGTAGCCCAGAGTTTCTGGAGCGCCAAGAGAACTCCAGAATGAACGAAGCGCTTGAATACCTTCTTCGCCCACCTCGCGACTTGTTTTTCCTTCAGGATCAACCCCGAACACCTTCACAGCCAGCTGCTTGAAACGTTCTGGATTTACATCCAGGTTGTGCTTCATCCAGTTAGGGAATAAGATAGCGAGACCTCCCGCATGAGGAATATCGTAAACAGCTGAAACGGCATGCTCAATATTGTGACTTGCCCAATCACCTCGATATCCCATTTGAAGCATACCATTCAAAGCAATCGTACCCGAGTAAAGAATGGTTTCACGATGCTCATAAGATTCTGGGTTTTCGAGAAGTTTAGGCGCCGTATTTATAACTGTTCTAAGCACACCTTCAATCATTTCATCCTGCACTGGAGATTGTGTAGGGTTATGGAAATATTGCTCTAACATATGAGTCATCATATCCACAACTCCATATACCGTTTGGTCTTCGGGAACAGAAACAGTGTATTGAGGATCTAAAATGGAAAATAAGGGATTTGTATAAGGAGGAGCTCCCCATCCATACTTTTCATTAGTCTCCCAATTGGTAATAACCGAACCTGCGTTCATTTCTGAACCAGTAGCGGCAAGTGTCAATACAGTACCAAAAGGAAGAGCATCCTCAGGCTTTTCTTTTCTAGTTACAAGATCCCAGGGGTCACCTTCAAATTTTGCCCCTGTGGCGATCGTTTTGGTGCAGTCAATAACACTTCCGCCACCTACGGCTAATAGAAAGTCCACTCCTTCCTGCTGACAAATCTCTACACCTTTTTTCACTGTTGTCAGCTTAGGATTAGGTTCAACCCCAGATAATTCCAGGATTTCAACACCAGTTTGATTCAGCTGTTCAACCACCTGGTCATAAACTCCATTTTTCTTTATGCTTCCGCCACCGTATACTAGTAGCACTTTTTTAGTACCTTCAGGTAATTGAGACGGGAGTTGAGTTACTTGGTCTTTACCAAATATTAATTTCGTTGGATTATAAAATGTAAAAGTATCCATCTGTGGAAACTCCTTTCTATGCTATGTTTACCCATCATATTATCCCCCATTTTTGTCTAAGGCTCAAAAGATATGCAATATGTATATTTTTTGGAAGGTAGCTCAAGCTAGAAATGATTCTATTTCAATCTTGAACAGGAGGATTTTACCATGAGTTGGATTCAACGTGTAGCTTTACTGTTAATCATTGTCGGAGCTATAAACTGGGGACTAATTGGATTATTCCAATATGACCTGGTTGCTGGCTTATTTGGCGGTGGAGAGCAGAGTGGTGCTTTTGCTCGTGTCATCTATACTCTTGTCGGCATTAGTGGACTTATCGCCATTTCCATTTACTTCTCACCTGCTGCTGAATATAGTGACTCTACAGTAGAATCAACAGAATAAAAAAATGGCTCAGGTTAGATAACCTGAGCCATTTTTTATTCACAAAGCATTATTTACGGTATTTTTCACGATCATCTGACTGTTTGATCCAGTCTTCAAGCTTATCTTTCAATGTGTTGAATCCAGCAGAAGCGTCTTCCTGTTGTTGCTGTTTAGGTGCTGCCTGCTTACGCGGACGACGTTGTTCAGCTTTTGGAGCTTCTTGTGTCGCACGGATGGAAAGAGAATATTTATTGCTCTTTTCATCGATATTCAAGATTTTAACTTGCACTTCATCTCCTTCAGAAAGATGCTCGTTGATATCTTTTACGAAACCGTGTGTCACTTCAGAAATATGAACTAAACCTTGGACTTGATCATCCAGCGCAACAAATGCACCATAAGGCTGAATTCCTGTGACTTTACCTTCTAATACTTGACCTTCTTGAAACTTCTCTGACATGCTATACAACTCCTGATATATATTATTCGATTCTTTTCACGCAATTAATGATTTTACCACACTTTGACCTAATTAGCAAAACTCTATCAAGAATTAAATCAATAGATCACGTTCGCCAATTTCTGACAATATCTTTAGTGACCCTTTTGTGAATTTAAGACTTTTCGATTATCCTCCATGATATAATTAAGAAAAATACAGAGGAGGAATTGCCATGTCAATTGGGGGTAATATTCGGAAACATAGAGAATTAAAAAAGGTTACGAAAGATGAACTAGCCATGAAAGCCCGAATGGGGGTTCATACATTAGAAAGCTATGAAAATAACGAACGAGTTCCCGAGCTCGATACCATCCTAAAAATTTCTACTGTGCTTGATATACCCGCGTCGGAATTAATGGAAACTGAAGTAGAAGACACCTTAATGGACGACGAATTACAAAACCTCATCAAAGAAATTGGTGTTAAGCGCACAAAACTAATTCTAAAAAAAGCTCGTGACTTCTCTGAGCAAGACGTTCTGCGGGCTATGAATCTCTTATATGATTTAAATCAACAAAAAAATAAATAGATAGGTTTAAAATCTATTAATTGTGGTAATACTGTATAACGTAAGACTTTCTCGTATTCCCCCTGTGTAAGCAAAGCGAACGTTCGCTTTGCTTATTTTTTTTTGAAAATAAACCTTTCGCAAACGGTTTATTTTCATTTATCTGAATCCATAGGTTATCATAAATAGTAAACAAGCAAGAGATGGAGGGTTGACTATGAGTCGTTTTAACACAGTAACACCGAGAAAAGGAACAAGATCTGTTAAGTGGGATATGGCTGAAGATTTGTATCAGGATAAAGAAGTGCTGCCCATGTGGGTCGCTGATATGGACTTTCAGATACCTCAAGCAGTAAAACAAGCTCTTCAAGAAAGAGTCGAGCACGGTATTTTTGGTTACACATGGCCGGATGACCTAATAAAAAATGAAATTACAGGCTGGCTCAATAAGAGGCACAATTGGGAAGTGGAAGCTGACTGGATTACATATAGCCCTGGAGTTATCCCTTCTTTGCATATGATTATTCAGGCGTTAACCGAAGAAAAAGATCCCGTTCTTATCCAGACGCCTGTTTACCCACCTTTCTATAGCGTTGTAAAAGACCACGAACGAGAGTTGATAACCAACCCTCTGGAGCTTTCAGGGGATCGTTATGAAATTAATTTTGAAGATTTCGAGCAAAAAATTAAAAAGCATCAGGTCAAAATGTTCATTTTGTGCAATCCTCACAATCCTGTGGGACGTGTATGGACTAAGGATGAATTAAATAAAATGAGCGAAATTTGCGTGAAACATGGTGTCATGGTCATTGCAGATGAAATCCACGCCGATTTGATTTTCAGTGGTCATACTCATATTCCAATAGCTTCTTTGAACGAAGATATAAATCAGCGCACTGTCGCGTGTCTATCTCCTACAAAGACATTTAATCTTGCAGGGCTGCAAGCCTCGTATTTAGTAACAGCGAACAAAGAATTAAGGGAACAAATTGATCAACAGTTTAAGAACCAGGGAATGGTAATGTTAAATACCCTTGGCATAACAGCTATGGAAGCTGCCTATAAATACGGTGAGGAATGGCTGGAGGAATTGAACCAAACCCTGGAGAACCATCGTAACTATGTAATGGAACGCTTCCACAAAGAAACCAGCACAATTCGAGTCCTTCCGGCCGAGGGGACTTATCTTCTTTGGCTGGACTGCCGCTCTCTCGGACTGGAACAAAAAGATCTTAAGTCCTTTATGCAAAAGCAAGCGAAAGTCGGACTGAACGATGGGGCTTCCTTTGGAGAAGAAGGAGAAGGTTTTATGCGTCTGAACATAGCTGCCCCTATATCTATTCTAGAGGACGGAGTGACACGTATCATTGAAGCTGTTAAGCAGCACGGATAAAAAAAGGTCTCCCACGAAGGGAGACCTTTTTAATTTTCTTCTTGCTTTTTATCAGGCTCAGTAGGGTCTGTTGTATCATCTTGATCAGCCTTTAGCGTAATTTCTCCACAAGCGATACGCTCACCAGAGTCCCCAGATGGCTGAGACATTCCATCATCCATCCCACTACTCAGAACGATGGACGTGCCTTCTTTCCTTAGCAGAGATTGTTGGGCTTCCTTGAGCTTAGCTTCACTCAACGTAAGTTTTTCATCAATCATCCCACTTCCATCTGCTTCTACATTAGCCATATCTCCTGTATGGGCACCCTTTGTATTCATTAATCCATGTTCTTTGGACATTGGATTAAAGTGGTTGCCTGCACTTTTAAAATCAGGAGCCTCGCATTTAGGGAACTCATGGATATGAACCGCATGCATGCCGGGTTCTACCCCTTCCACCTTCAGGGCTACTTCCACCCCTTCAGGACGCTCGGTGAAAGTAGCAGTTCCGATTTTATCGTTTTCGCTATTGTAGATTGATGTTTCTAGCGGAGATCTCTCTTCTCCTGAACAGCCGCTCAGAATAAATATGAAAGCAAGAACTGGCACTAACCATTTGTACATGATGTCCCTCCATTTCAGACCTCAATCTTTATGGTTATTGTCCCCCATCATTTAAAATAATATAACAAAACCACGCCTTGTATTGGCGTGGTCATAAATATAATATCAGTGCTCATTCTCTTTATGCTCACTGTTATAAAAAGTTTCTTCCGTTTTCTTTTCCTCTTTACGGGAGGCCTTAATAATAAAAATCATCGTTACAGCCGCAGCTACTACAAACAAAATCAGCATAAGTACAGCGGGAATATACTCAGATTTATCTTCTGGAAAGTATAAAAATTCCATCATAGGACGATCACTTCCTTCCATATCCCCTGTCATTATATCAAATCTGCCTCCAGTTTTTCACGAGCTTCACCATTTCTTCACAATTTAAATGTTTGATACAATAGACGGTAGTAAAAGGAGGAGTTCTAATGGCTGAATTTGAACAAGGCGCTTTAGTAAAAGCTCACTATAAAACAGGGATTTATGTAGGTGAGGTCGTTGAGGACCGGAACCGCTTCTACTTAGTTAAGATACTGGCGGTAGATAAACACCCCATGCAAGGTGATCTCCATAACCCGGGGCAAACAGAAGATGTGTTCTTCCATCAGCGAAAGGCTCTTAGCTATAATGAGAAAGCTAATGTGCAAAAAGAAGCCGTACATCCTTTTGAGGAAGATACGGTTCCAGATTATAATGAGTCTCTAAAACTGGCGGTAGAAAAATTAAAGGCAAAGCTGACTAGACGAGAAACAGAATTCAATCAGAACGCTAAGCAGCAGTTGGAGGATTTAGAAAAACAATACTTCCGCTCATAATTACCACTCTGGTGAGGGTGCCTGAATGGCTCCCTCCTATGACCATTAACCGCCAGGTACTTTTAAATTCTTCTTTTTCTTAACTGGCTTCCCATATACTTTATTCGTAATCCATGAGGCTTGTTCAAATAACAGCATGCCTACAAAAGCGGCAATTACGATATACAAGCCGCTAAAAACTTTCAAAACGCCCGCAGCAGTACTTGCAATAACTACTGAAAATTCCCCGCGTGCACACATGGATAACCCCGCTCTTAGAGAAACCCGCCTGGATAATCCATATAAAGGCCCCCCAAGTACTCCTAATAAAACTTTAGAAATGACGGACCACACTAAGATGGAAACAAGAAGACCGGCCATGGGAACTCCATCTCCGAGCTCAATGGTCGTCCCAAAGTAGATAAAGAAAGTAGGAAGCATTAGATCTCTGACAGGAATTACAGACTTTTCGACTTTTTCGATCTTTCCAATCTCCGCGAGCATCATTCCCGCTAGGAAAGCACCTAACACTTCAGACAACCCAAGTAACAGAGCGAGTCCTCCAAATGAAAGGGCAATCCCGACCAGCAGCGCTATTTTAAAATCCTCATCATCAATGCGATCAAGAAAAACTTCAAAACGTTTGAAAAGTGTTTTACTTAAAAAGATAGCCAGGGCTGTCAACCCTAAAATTTTACCTACTAACAGAATGAAAGTGAGGGAAGTAAAGCTCTCCCCTGAACTCACTCCAAATAGTATAGCCACAACAATGGGCGCAACTAAGTCTTCAAATATAAGTATAGCCAGCATAAATTCCGTTTCAGTATTGGCCATCCGCCCGCGATCATCCAGCAGCTTGGCTGTAATGGAAGAACTGGTGGCATACGTAATGCCGCCAATCAAGAAACTTGAAAATAAATCTAAATTAAATAAAAGGGCAATCCCCGTAGTAACACCCAGACTTAAGAAGACATCGAGAAGTCCAGAAGGCCATACCTTTTTCGCAATACCGCCCAGACGATTCACATTAAACTCGAGTCCTAAAATGAAAAAAAGTAATACAATCCCGATTTCACTGGCAAAATGCAGCAATTCGCTGTCATGGAGGAAGTCAGCCAAAATAATTCCTAATAAAATGTATAAAATGACATTGGGTATTTTTATCTTCAAACTTAAAAACCCTAAGTAAAAGATGAAGAGTAAAATAAGCCCAGCCCCCAGTAAAGCCGGAAAATCAGTAGGCACCTAAAATCATTCCTCTCCTTTGCACAAATCTGACAACGTGTCGATTTGCTCCTGTTTACCAATCGTCATGATGACATCCCCTGGTACCAGTGTTGTATCAGCTTCTGGAATGGCGATGGTTTCATCTCCTTTGACAATGCCAATAATAGTAGCCCCTGTCTTATTTCTGATTTCTGATTCTTCTATCGTCTGATGAGCAATACTAGAACGCTTGGATAATTCAACCCAGTCAATAACAATCTGATTCTTGAAAATTTTCAATTTATCAGCATCTACCGGCTGGTAGGTTGCACCTAATAGTTGTGCTCCTAGTTCTCTTGTCTCATCAGATGTAAGATCCATTGCAAAATCTGCTTCTTCACTATCTGCATCTTCAAAGAAATAAAGTTCTCTTTTACCAGTGTGGTGGACAATTAATACAAGCATGCTGTCTTCACCTGTTTTTAAAGAGATTTTTTGTCCAATCCCAGGCAGCTGAGATATTGAAATGTTCATCTGACCAGCACTCCTTACTTTCTTCTTCCATTTAATTATAACAGAATGCTCCCGTTGGATAGGGGCTGATTCTCTTCAAAATGGAATTTCTTTTTGATTTGATTTTCCTTTTAATTTTTTCTTTCCTTTGAAAATTCACCGCATTTGTCATCTCAAATGGGGTATGGTAATTTAAAATAGGTAATACGATACCTGAGGAGGTTAAGATTATGACAACACATATTGGGGCTGAAAAAGGAGAAATAGCAGAAAAGATTCTTCTTCCTGGAGACCCATTACGAGCTAAATATATAGCAGAAAACTTTTTGGAAAATGCTGTTTGTTATAACGAAGTCCGCGGAATGTATGGATATACAGGGACCTATAAAGGAGAACGGATATCCGTACAAGGGACAGGCATGGGCGTTCCCTCTATTTCTATCTACGTAAATGAACTTATTGAAGGCTATGGTGTGAAACAATTAATACGTGTCGGGTCATGCGGAGCTTTACAGAGTGATGTGAAGGTCAGAGATGTTATCCTTGCTTCTACTTCGACCACGGATTCCCAAATGAACCGAATGGTCTTTGGCGGAATCGACTTCGCCCCTGCTGCAGATTTTAACTTATTAAAAAATGCTTATGACGCCGGAATTGATAAAGGACTAAAATTACGCGTTGGAAATGTATTTACGAGTGACAGTTTTTATCGTGACCACGCGATGGATTTATTCAAACAGCTGGCTGACTATAATGTATTAGCCGTTGAAATGGAAACCACAGCTCTTTATACATTAGCAGCCAAACATAATTGCCAAGCTTTATCCGTACTAACCGTGAGCGATCACATTCTTACAGGTGAAGAAACGACTTCCGAAGAACGCCAGACCACCTTCAACGAAATGATTGAGGTAGCTCTGGAGGCTGCCATTCAAGAGTAACCAAGGACACCCTCTGCTATAGAGGGTGTCTTTAATTTTGTTTAATGTCAATCAGGTCTTTTAGTTCCAGCTCATAAATGGTATCTCCTGCAATCACCAGGAAAAACTCGGGACGCATTTGTTCAAGCACCCCCCGAAAGGTGAGTTCCCTAGTGTAAACAATTACGCATTTACCTCGATTTATCCAGAGCTTCTTTTGTGGATCACTACTTAAAACAGACAGACGGGTGGAATCAGGTAATTGTAAGGCCATAGTAATTACTCCCTGCATGACAGCTTTCTTTATCTTATACAGTTTCTATTGTTACGTTTGGGCCAATACCTACGCAATTAGCGGTTAGTTCAAGTGTCTATTGTTAAGTATTCCTAAATCAGTTTAAAATTATAAGTAACCAGGCTCCTCCCTTATACACGCATGTTTTTTAGGACGGAGAAGCTTAAATTATGATATAATTACCATGTTCTAATTTAAACATAAGTTAGAAACGGCTATTATTTATACATACATCTCTTAATTTGTGGAAAGGATGTCAACATGTTGCTGGACCTACTGCATAATTTCCCTTTATGGGCATCAATTGCTTCGATTTTTTTTGCCCAACTAGTAAAAATTCCGATTCAATTTATTGCATCTAGAAATTTTAATCCCAGCCTGGCATTCAGCACCGGAGGAATGCCGAGCAGTCATTCGGCTGCCGTTACGGCGCTCGCTACTGGAGTCGGAATCCAGCAAGGGTTTAATTCATCGATTTTTGCCGTCGCTTGTGTGTTCACTATCATTGTTATGTTCGACTCCACAGGAGTTCGGAGACAAACGGGAGAACAGGCTATTATGCTGAACATATTAACGAATGACTTTAATCGGTTTGTAAATGAAGCAAGAGATTGGGGTAATAAAGAACAGTACCAGAAAAAAGAGGAGCTGAAAGAATTATTAGGCCATCAGCCCATTGAGGTTTTCTTTGGTGGACTAACAGGGATTTTATTAACCTTTTTACTGTACGCCTGGATTTACTAATCTACATTTTGGGCAAGTCTGATATAAATAGTCTCAAAAAAAGAAGGGTCCTCAGGAGGAACCCTTCTTTTTTTGCGGTATAGCAGGCTTGTAGAAAACTAACTGATTAATTTAAAACCAGACTACTGTTTTAAGATTTGTGATCGGAATACTTGTAATGACTCGTTTTCATTTAAAACTTTCAATCGTTTTTCTGAAAGGGTTCCATTACCTACTTCAATTACATAAACATCTATTGTTTTTTTACCCCATTGTTCATAAACCGCTTCTACAGTTGGAAAATATAGATCAAGTTCGTTCCCTTGAATAGCAGATCCTTTGTCAGCCACTACCCCATAACCGTAATCAGGAATGAAAAGCACGGTTCCTATAGGAAAGACATTCAGATCAGCAGCAATCGTTGAATATAAATCTCTTTTTACATTGACCCCTGAAAAAGTAATGCCATAACCAGGATGATCTGGGGTCTTCCCTGTCGACTCCGGACCCGCTGTGTATCCGGTAGCTGTGACCGTATGAGATTGGAATTGTGATAGGTCTAGTGTTTCGGAGAGCTTCCGTTCAGATTCTTCAGCAGCCCTTGAAAGAAGGACAGGCTGAGTAGCTGAAGCATCTAAAAAATGTTCAGAAGAATCCATTCTAAACTTAACAGAAAGCCACTCATCAAAATCTCCCATTGATAGATTGGACACATTGGCTACTGTGCTGTACACAGCCAAGGTAAACAATAGGATCAGCATCGTTTTTTTCAGGCGTTGGCTCATGAAAATCACCTCTAGGTGTAATCATGTCCAAGCACGTATATTTTATACAAGAGTGCTTTTAATGCGGGAGGTGAAATAGCAGACTCCTTTTCTCACCATAGGAAAGAGGATATACTCCTTCGCTATGACCGAAGCATACGAGGCCAAAGAAGCAGCTGCTTTGGCATAATTAGAATGGAAACTTTTACGGAGCAAATTATTTTAGCGCGAATATTAATATGTACATCTCTTACCAACGTCCTGCACAAAAACAGCCTCTTCTGTTAGGGAAGAGACTGTTTTATTAAAACATTTGATAACCATTTTTTCTTAACCAGCGAATGACAAGGCCTGCTACAATAGTGCCAGCTAAACCGCTCGCCAGAATTAATATATCGACTACTTGTAAATTCACCAACTTTTCAAACACAGTTGGGAAAGAGGTGGCTGGTTGTGAAATATACTCTGTCCATGGAAAGTCGTCCACGATAAACAAGACGATCACGGGATAAACGAATGACATGACCCACGAAGACCGTAAAAGCATGTTTAACAGGAAAGATATCCCAAAAAATAACACAAAAAACAATACCATAGAAACTAAAAACTGTATGATGTTCAATGAAGTTCCCCCTAAGCTTGCACTTGCCTAAATCTCTCCAAAACTCATTCTATAACTGATAATAGCAAAGCGCAAGCGCTCTATGTAAGCTAAGAAAAAAAGCAAAGGCACTGAGCTGCCTTTGCTTCTTACTTAAAAATTAAGGATTATTGGAAAAAGTTCAACTTACCTTTCTTCAAGACAAGACCAGGGCCGCCAAGTTTAAGAAGGTAGCGATTATCAATTACCTTCTTCATAGCAGAAGCAGACCAGCCGAAGAGTTTCTTGTCGTTAAACACAACACCAATAGCATCTTTATGACCTAGAGAAGCGACAGTACCTTTAAGGTCTGGAGTAAATGGCTCCAAATGCTTATCACCTTTTACAAGCTTCGTAAGGTTAGCCGCTGTCTGCTCAGCCATTTGAATGGCAATTTGGGCTGTAGGCGGGTAAGGACGTTCTGTTTCTTCGTTAATAAGCAACGCACAGTCACCTACAATAAATACATCGTCATATCCCGCAGGGCGCAAATCATCACTTACAGGAGTACGTCCCCTGTTAGACTCAAATCCAGCTTGTTCGACCAGGCTGTTACCACGTACGCCAGCTGCCCATACAACCGTGTTCGTAGGGATTTCTTCACGCTGTTCATCTTTTTCAAAAACCAGTTTATTCTCCGTAACTTCTTTAATCATGGCACCGATCTTGAATTCTACTCCGCGGCCCTCCAGGGAATTCATCGCATATTCAACCAGCTCAGGATCGAAACCTGGCAAGGCTGACGGCGCAGCTTCCACGTTAATAATACGAACCTTTTCACGAGGAATATCATATTCCCGGCATAGCTGTGGAATACGGTTGGCTAGCTCCCCAACAAATTCAATCCCTGTAAAGCCAGCTCCTCCAACAACAAGATTTAAACGCTCTTGTTTTTTATCAGCTTCATTATTATATTTAGCAAAGTTATACTCAATGTGCTGACGAATCAGGCGCGCACTGTTAATGCTTCCAATCGTGAAAGCGTGCTCTTTTAAGCCTGGGATTCCGAATGTAGCGGCTTCATAACCTAAACCAATCACTAGATAATCATACATTAAATCGCCATTTTCAAGCATTACACGTTTTTCTGATGGCTTAATTTCTGTTACCGTATCCTGTACAAAGTTAATCTTACTTGTGTTAATAACGTCTTTAATAGGAATACGTGTATGGTCATGGTGAAGTGTACCTGCAGCGTTTTCATGAAGCCATGTTGTTTGGTAATGATAGCTGTGCTTATTTACCAATGTAACATTTGCTTCATTTACACCTAAACTTTTTTGAAGTTTAACAGCTGTAATGATACCTCCATATCCTGCACCGAGGATGACTATGTTAGGATTTTTCATGAATAATCACTTCCATCTCGTAATATTTTATTTATCCGCTGAGTGTTCTTTGTGACTACTTTCACACATAATATTATAAAAAAACTGTCGTTATTCTTATATGTTTGTCACAAATTCGTTAAATAGTGTCTAGTCTCATATTAGACTTTTTTATTTTTATTTTCAACCCATAATCCCTTTATCAAAATAATGGAATTATTATGTCTTATTGTAAAGGGTTTCATAAGGCCGGTTTCCCATTCAAAAAAGTTTTGTGATAGAATGTACATTAGTGACATTTTTCAACAGGAGGTAAATTATGAGTGATAAGATATATGATATAACGGTCATTGGTGCTGGACCTGTAGGCTTATTCACCGCTTTTTACGGTGGTATGCGACAAGCTAGTGTTAAAATCATCGAGAGTCTTCCTCACCTCGGCGGCCAGCTCACTGCTTTATATCCTGAGAAATATATTTTCGATGTAGCGGGCTTTCCAAGAGTTCGGGCTCAGGAATTAGTAGATAATCTTGAAGAGCAGGCGATGGCGTTCGACCCGACGATTGCATTAGAACAATCGGTTGAACTAGTCGAACGTGTGGAAGATGATGTTCTGAAACTAACTACTAACAAGGAAGTACATTATACGAAAACCCTGATTATTACTGCAGGAAATGGGGCTTTCCAGCCGCGTAAACTTAAAATTGAAGGTACCGATAAATATGAAGATGCTAATTTGCATTATCATGTTAATGATATGAATAAATTTGCCGGTAAGAATGTTATGATCTGTGGAGGCGGTGACTCCGCTGTAGATTGGGCTCTTATGCTCGAACCCATTGCTAAGCAGGTGACACTGGTGCACAGAAGAGATAAATTCAGAGCTCACGAACATAGTGTAGCCCAATTAGAAAACTCTAATGTGAAACTAATGACTCCTTTCGCACCGGAAAAAATGATTGGGGAAGAAAGAATCGAACAAGTTGAATTACATGAAGTCAAAGGAGAGCGCGTAGAAACGATTGATGTTGACGATGTCATTGTCAACTACGGCTTCATATCCTCTCTGGGTCCAATTAAGGATTGGGAACTTGAAATTGATAAAAATAGTATTGTTGTGAATTCTAAAATGGAAACCAATATTAAAGGGATTTATGCAGCCGGTGATATTTGTACCTATCCAGGTAAAGTAAAATTAATTGCCTCCGGATTTGGAGAAGGACCTACAGCTGTCAATAATGCCAAAGCTTATATCGACCCAGGGGCACGCGTCCAGCCTAAACACTCTACAAGCATGTTTTCATAAGTAAAAAAAGGAGACCCTTTTCAGGATCTCCTTTTTTTATGATTCTTTTTGAACGGCTCTCTCTTCACGATTCTTGATTGCTATATCTTTGACGTGCTGAGATACCTGTATTCCTCCAATTACATAAATAAAGGTTAAGAGTAAGTTTTGAACATTCATATCTATAGTCCCGAGACGTACATACTGAAGCATGGTAACCCCAAGCGTTATAAAAAAGCCAACAATGATGGCACTAATCCTGTATTCATTCATCGACAAACAGTCTCGTAATGCCTGCTTCATTTGCAGATCTCCTCTCCAAGTAAAAGATTTACTTCATTTATATGGAGAGAGCAACAAACATTATTACATAAAAGAAACGTCCTTTAACGTGTTTTCCCCCGAAGTGATCACTTAGGAAAAGGCGTGGACTAAAATGGAATTGTACCGATGATAATGTTCGCGCATTCCTCCGCATTAAGCGAAATGACATACTCCTCTAAAGAGCATAAAAACAGCTTGCAGAGAAATTAGGGATTTTTCTGCAAGCTGTTTCTGTTCTTACTCTATATAACTTAACAGTTAGGATCAGGTGAGCCTGCGTTTGTCGCTGTCTTGAATGAAGACCCACAGCCACAGGATACAATGGCATTCGGATTATCAATTGTAAATCCTCCGCCCATCATGTTCTGTTTAAAATCGATAGTTGTTCCTTCTATAATAGCAGCATCTTGTCGGTTAATGACGACAGGGATCCCGTTTGATTCTTCTGTTAGATCTAGCTCTTCATTAATTTCATCCTCTAAGCCCATGGCATATGATAATCCACTACAGCCTCCACCTTTTACACCAAACCGGAGACGTACATCACTAGAACCTTCTTCTTTCAACATTTCTTTAATCTGGTGACTTGCCGCTTCTGTAATATTTAGAATCATCCTGAGCCACTCCTTTCTTTCTTACTGTAAGTATACTAACCACTGTCATAATTATCAAATGTATTACCTGTCAATCGTTCACTCTCCGAATAATGTTTGAACCTTGCTTACATGGAGAATAAGCATAGGAGACCATGCATTAGAAAGTAGGATTATATTGGTTTCCACCTTGATCACACATGTTCCATCTACAAGTTTACACCTTCTAGCCGGTGCTTTTATAATGTTTGCTTTTTTTGGAAAAAAAGAAGATACACTTAAGCAGCGTGCTTTAATTATGAGTCTGGGGTTTATAGTCCTAGTTCCGGATATACCTAAATTCTTTGGTACTACGGCTTTTCATTCACTGATCAGCCTGCCTTTTTTATCCTTATTTCTGGCTTTTCTTATTCAAAAATGCACTAAAACAAGTTACTGGTACGCGTTAGGAGCAACATTTACTACATTTATGGGTGGGGCACTGCTTATAGATTGGATCGGAAACGGTTCCCGCCTTTTTTCTCCCCTGTCTTATAAAAATTATTCATTCACATTGCTCAAACACGAGATGCTGTTGATTTTACTAATGGCCGCTGTTTTAGTCATCGTACTAAAAACAGGCAATAAATTAATTCTTACACTTGGGTTGTTGACTGCGCTGAGCTTCTTGTCCTTAAAAGCATATGGAAAATTAGAAGTACAAAGTTATTTGCGAAATCAGGTTCAAGCAGCTCCTATCGAATTAATCAACGTTAAACCACATGGGCTTTGGGGACACGAGTGGGAATTCGTAGTAATGGCTCATGACAATAAAATCCGCGGAACAGCGTCCTTGCTTGGAAGCGAAGTGAAAATTACGAGCCGAATGAAATGACCTAGCGCTTCCGGACAAAAAGGCTATGTTGTAACCAAAAAGTTCTGCTAAATATTGTCGTTAATTTTCATAAAAGACGTATTAAGCTATAGGGCCGGTTTGCGGAAGCCTCGAATTCGAGATACCTTGAGTCCGTTACGAGATGAGGAGCAGGATAGTGGGGAAATAACTCGCTTTCCTGTGGGGGAACCGGCAAGCTTCCTCGGGCTGCGCCCTGTGGGATCTCGCCTACTCCCTTGTCCCACGGGAGTCTCGCCATTTCCCCACCAACCCAGCCATATCTAATGAACGGACTCATTTATATGAGAATGGAGCTGACCGAGACAGCCATAAATACTTCTATAGCAAGTTTTAAATACCTGTACTTGCTAGAAATCCAGCCGTGCTTAAGGTTTATCTTTCCTTATAAAGCTAGGCCTAAAGCAGAGGATTGAATGATCTCAACTTTCGCAAGGTTCGAAGGGTTAAGCGTGCCTTCACTATCTGGTGATAGGCAAAAAATCACTCATTTTTTGATTAGCCGCCGTTGATTCCACGGTGAGCGGTCGGTGGTGACGCCTGCGGGAACAGCGCGAGCCGAAGATCCACTTGGTCAAGTGTTCTTCTTGACCAAGTTAGCTGAGGCCGTGTCCGCGGCAAGCATCCACCGACAAGCGATTCGTGAGAATCAACACCAATCGTTAACAGCTCTTTTAGATGGAAATGGGGTTAAAGCGAGTCGCTCCCCGCAGGACCAAACTCTCTCACTAGATATCTCGAAACTGAGTCTTTCAGTATCGGGATCTTTACTTTTAAATCAACACGGAAATTTAACAGAGCTAAACTTAAAGAAGGCATCTAAGCGATGCCTTCTTTTACGTAATTAAATCTTATAGGGTCTCTTCCAAGTGTTCATATATTTTATCCACAAGTTCTTTCGGTGTATCTGCAATGACCCTGTCTCCCTCAACAATT
The DNA here is from genome assembly GCF_052246795.1 of Halobacillus sp. K22. Lineage (NCBI taxonomy): Bacteria > Bacillati > Bacillota > Bacilli > Caryophanales > Bacillaceae > Halobacillus > Halobacillus sp. K22. The sequence continues at coordinate 67,097 of NZ_JBQQCN010000015.1, forward strand.
GCATAAAGGCTTTGAGAACAAAGTCCACAATTACTTAAACAGCCATATTCTATAATATCAAGATCTGGATCTTTCTCTAGAATCTCTCTTGCTTCCTGGGAACCACTGGCTAAATTATTAATACAAAATTCTATCAATGGATTCATCCACATTCACCTCTTTTTTTATACGGATGAAACCCTATACCGTTCACATTTTAACACAGGGCTTAAATAAACAACAGGCGTACTTCCTTTTACCTTAAGCTTCAATCCCTCTCGATTCCAGAGCCTGATAAATGGATTTTAATCTAGGGTTACCTTCTCCCACAATCTCATCTTCTACGAGCACAAGCGGGTAAAAAAGTTCCTCCTCACGTAACCGATCGACCAGCTGCTCATCCACGCCTGGCTGGTTTTCTTCATGGAGATCATAATAGTAATAAGAAACTTTATTTTCTCCATACTTCCTTGTTATAGCTGCTTGCAGCCATTCAAAGGTTTCTTTTGATCCAGGTGCATTCACACAGCTTGCACATTTCACTTCCGCTCCATAAACGGTCAGGTTAATTTTCTTTTCACTCATTACTCTCTCCACCTTCATCAAATTCATATATTTTCATTTTACAAAACTGAGAAAAAAAGATAAAATGAAAATGGTTCTCAATCCATAAACCATCAGACTACAATAGATTTTTTGTCGATTTCGTTTTATAATGGAATTATAGAAAGGGGAAGATTGAACATGAATGAACAAGTTCAAGAAGTACTGAATAAACTTCGCCCATTTTTACTCCGTGACGGTGGAGATGTGGAACTCGTAGATGTGGAAGATGGTATCGTGCGCCTGCGTCTTATGGGGGCTTGCGGTAACTGCCCTAGTTCTACAATCACACTAAAAGCCGGCATCGAACGTGCCCTGGCTCAGGAAGTACCTGGCATATATGAAGTAGAGCAAGTATTTTAATACATGGTTTTAAATAGCCGGCACCTTAACAGGTGCCGGCTTCTTTGTATTTTACTTAACGGGAGTTAATACGTTTTTACCATTAAAAAATCGGCATAGGTTATCTAAGCATAATTCCATCATGTTGATGCGAGTTTCTCTTGTAGCTGAACCTATATGAGGAAGACAAACAACTTGATTAAGTTGAAGAAGCGGATGGTCTGCTCCGATTGGTTCTTTTTCAAATACGTCCAGTCCAGCCCCCGCTATTTCCTTGTTGACCAGTGCTTCGTATAACGCCTCTTCATCAACTACTGCTCCTCTGGAAGCATTTATAAAGATGGCTTCCGAATTCATTCTTTGGAAAACAGCCTGATCAAACATATGATGCGTTTCAGGCGTAAACGGCACCATAGAAACGATAAAATCTGATTGCTCAATCAGTTCATGAAACTCTGCAAAGCTAGCATCTAATTCTTCTTCTGTTTTCTTCTTTCTGGAGCGGTTATGGTAAAGAATGTTCATATCAAACCCTTTCGCTCTCTTAGCTACTGCTTCTCCAATCCGTCCCATCCCTACAATGCCTATTGTCTTATGGTGAATGTCTGACCCAGCTAGAAGTAAAGGTGACCAAGGTCCCCATTCCCCTTTTTTAACAAATTCACTGGCTTCCACTATTCTTCTGGCTGAAGCCATTAGTAACCCAAAGGTAAGATCAGCTGTTGTATCCGTAAGTACATCTGGAGTGTTAGTAACAACTACCTGTTTTTCTTCTGCATAGGTAATATCAATATTGTCATAACCAACAGCCAGATTGGCTACAATATTCAGGTTATTGGTCTCCTCCAGCAGCTCTTGATTGATGTCATCTGTCAGCATCGTCAATAATCCGTCAGCTTGAGCACTCTTCTCTAACAAAACTTCACGCGGCACAGGTTCTTCTTCTTCCGGCCACATTTCAATGTTCAACTGGTTTCGGTATGGTGCAATAACAGACTCTGGTAATGCTCTCGTTATAAAAATGTATGGTTTTTGCAAGTCCTTCCCTCCATTTAATCTATTTTCAAGAACATTTTAACATATACTAATCCAACTCCACTCAAATGAAGAAGACGAATATCTGAAAGTTCTGATATAATTAGACATAAGCTATGGTGGTTTGTTAAGGAAGGCACGCGGGTATTGGTAGTGGGGAAAACCGGAGAAAGGGTGTGAGAAAGTGGCAAAAGATAAAAAAGTAACTGAACTTGAAACTACAGCTCGAGACTGGCTCGCTGAACGAGGTGTAACCATTGATGATATGGCTGAGCTTGTCCATTATTTACAATCTCAATATCACGATGAATTATCTATGGAAGAATGCAGGTTTAATGTGAATCGAGTTCTAAAAAAACGCGAGGTACAGAATGCGATCATCACCGGAATTCAAATGGATCGACTCGCTGAAAAGAAAATGCTCGAGGAACCTTTACAGTCCACTATAGAAATCGATGAAGGACTCTATGGAATAGACGAAATCATAGCCTTCTCTATCGTGAATGTCTATGGGTCAATCGGATTTACAAACTATGGATATATTGATAAACAAAAGCCTGGCATACTTAAGCAGTTAAATGATAAATCATCCGGAAAATGTCATACATTTTTAGATGACATTGTAGGTGCTATAGCAGCAGCAGCTTCCAGCCGCTTAGCACATAGCATGGCTGGCGACACTGATACAGAAGAAGATTAATACGATTTTAAGAATACCGCGATTTAAATCGCGGTATTCTTAATTTCCTGAAACCATATTCTCATGCCCAACGTAATACATATGAATAGATATTTATTACATATGGAAAGGTTGTGCATGAACTTGCTGAAGAAAAGCTTAGTGTGGGCAGCTCCTGTTATTATCTCAATCGCGGCAGTACTTCTATTATTCGCAGAAAATTATTCAGATGTTACAGAACCGCCTACAGAAGGTTGGAGTCAGGGAATTGAATTAGGTCTCACTCCTACTGTAACAGAGCCTAATGTGAAATTATTAGAAGAAGAAAAACTTGAAGTTTCTTATCTCACGGAAGAGGGTGTGAAAAAGGATACATTTGATCAGAACTTTGAACTTGTTTCAGAAGAAACCTTACCCATTCCAGTAGATAAGTTTACAAAGTTTTCGTGGAGCGGTGAGCACCTTATTTATTCGGATTATCAATCGATATTTTCAGGAGAAAGCGGAGAAAAGATATCGGATATTTCTGGGTTCTTCCCCTTGAAAAATCAAACTCTATACAGTAAAGACCAGGAGCTTTTCCAGTTAGATACCGATACTCTAGATTCAATTTCCCTAATGCAGCTCGAGAATAAAAATACTGAAATAGCTGTTACAGAAACTGATGAAGCCGCTTATATAATGACTAAGACTACTGATACGAATGGGAATCACTTAAAATTCTATGAACTAGATGATCAACAAGTTACTGAATTAGGAGTAGCTGATTTTCTCGTCCAAGGGACAGAAGAAATTAGTAACATTCAGTTCTCAGTCAAAGATCAGAATTATTCCCTTTTAGTCAGCACTCTTCAAAAGCAAAGTGCAGGGGGAGAGCGTACAAACTTCTATTACTTCTCCCAATCACCATTCGGAGAAAATCCACAACTTCAAAAAGTAAACTTTCCTGACCCTCACTCAAGTTCGGAATTAAAAGAAGTTTCTGATATTGAAATGTCTATGGAAGATAAGTCCGTCAATCTCTTATTTAAAGGTTTTGGAGCTACAAAAACAACGTATGCTGATACTCCAGAGTTTAACATCTATAGAGCAGCCTTATCCTCCGAGGGAGAAAACCAAGTCACTCGATTAAGTAATACTCCAAACCCCTCAGCTGAACCTGTGTGGTTGGAAGGAGCAAACACAGCGCTATGGGTCGATCAGGGCAGTGACAATAAAAATAAGCTTATGCTCTCCTCAGCAAAACCTTCGATCGTTGAGCAGGCGGATCAGATGACCCAGGAAGCATTCATTCAAAGTTTAGGCAAAACCGTCGGAATGCTTGCCACAGGAATGTTCTCTATTGTTATAGCTGGTTTATGGTTTATCTGGCCCCTCTTTTTTATTGTCGTGATCATGTTTGCAAATAGCCGCGCCATGGATCATAACCGCTCTTGGATATTTTACGCAGGGACGATGATTTACTTAGCAGCCGCTCTCCTCTTTAAAGATAGTATGTTCACGAACCGCCTAATGGCAAAAGCACCAGAATATTTAAGCTTTCAGGGAAGTTCAATTATTTTCCTGCTTGGATTTGCCGTACTTACTTATTTAATCCTCTCCTATGGTGTTAAAGAAAGAGACTGGTCTGTTTTTATCCGATTGACTTACTTTATAGGGATTCACATTCTCCTGGTTACCGTATTTTTTGGCCCTTACCTATTGTAAAAGTTTATACTAAAAGAAGCAGTTGGGCTTTAGCCCTTCTGCTTCTTTTTCATCATCCACTCGATTAAATTTTTATACTTATAAGTTGGTTGTTTCTCATAACCCTTAACCTCTTGAAATGAGCTGACTCCTGTTTCTACCATTAGTGTATCCATACCAGCATTAATGCCAGCAGAAATGTCAGTATGGTAATTGTCACCGATCATAAGAACCTGATCCCGCTCGTATCCAAGACGAGCCAGGGCCTGATCCATGATGATCGATTCTGGTTTTCCAATAAATAATGGTTCGATTCTTGTGCTTACACTGATGACAGAGGTTAATGCTCCGTTCCCAGGTACCATTCCCTGCTCTGTAGGAATCGCCCTATCTGCATTTGTACTGATAAAAGCCGATCCATTTCTTACATGCAGACATGCTTTTGTCAGTTTTTCGTAATTTATATGATGATCGATTCCTATTACTACAAAATCGGGATTGTCATCCACCAGTTCATGCCCTTCCTTAATCATGGCGTCCCTCAATCCTTGTTCTCCAATGACATAAACTTTGGAAGGTCCTTGTTGCTGACTAATATAAATAGCTGTCGCCATACTGCTTGTCATGATTTGTTCATGACGAGCTGGAATTCCCAGGTCATTCAGTTTATCAGTAACTTGAATGGCTGTTTTTGAGGAGTTGTTCGTTAAAAACATAAATGGAAGATGACTTGTTTCCAGGTATTTGACAAACTCCGAAGCTCCTTCCACTGGTTTAGCACCTCGATACATCGTTCCATCCAGATCAATTAAGTAAGCTTTATAATGGCTCATTCAAACACCTTCTTCCTATAAAAATTAGTTACATATATGACTGTTATTCCTTTGTCTATTAACGCAGTGGCTCTAATTAATTGATTTGACAGTAACGCTCCCTATACTGGAAGACTCAGTTTCGAGATACTCGGGGCCCATTACGTTAAATGGAGAAGGGTTGGTGGGGAAATAACTCGCTTTCCTATGGGGGAACGGTGAGCTTCCTCGCTCGTTTCACTCCCTGCGGGATCTCACCTAGTTCCTTCTCCCATGGGAGTCTCGCCATTTCCCCACCAACCCAACATGATTGAGAAAAAACGGACCCTTCCAGAAAAGAAAAATTCTTCTGCTTCATCTGAATTAATTCCTTTTTGGACAGGCTATTGCGGGTAATTCCATCCTGAAAATGGGTAGAAAACCACATGATCTAATTCCACATCCAGCAGATGAGGTTTGAAGCCGTTTCGATCTCCTGATTTAGCAAGGTCCGAAGGGGGACGATGATGACTCCTGTGGGATAAACATGATCGGTGAGACCCCGGAAGTCGAAGACTGAGGAGGCTCAGCACATGCCCACGGAAAGCGAATCGTCCCCCGCAGGACCTTCACTCTAACACAATATCTCGAAACTGAGTCTTCAACTATCCGGCCTTTTAGTTTAATAAGCCTCTTATTCCATGTTATCTACACTTTTTAATAGAGCCTGTCCTTTGACTCAATCGGCTAACAGTCATTCAAATAAAAAAATCGCGTTAGACACGCGACTATTTTATCATGAGTATTAACTTATGACTATTTATTGTCGTTAGAAAATGCCGACACAGGCCCAAGTTCGTAATTTAAGTAATAGCGAACACGTTCCGGGAATTTTTGGATAGTCTTTAATTGGAAACTCCATGTTTCTCTAATGGTGTCATGTTCAACTGCCGTATAATGCTGGACAATCATTTTTCTTAAACTTATTAATTGCTTGTACCCTTCCTCTTCTTCTTCTGGCAGAACTTTTTCATCAGTTAGAATATCAATAATATCCTCATAACTCCCTGGGTCCCGCATTATAAAGCCGTCAATCATCATGTTTCCTACATCGATAATAGCTTCAATACTAATATGTGTGAGACGTTCAAGCGCAAGCTGGTCTTTAAATGACTGAAACGAAGACGTTGAATATTCATCTAAAATTTTTTCCATATAAGTTAAAATCTCTTCGATCTTCTCACGATTGACAAAATACATCCTAATACCTCCGCACAAAAACTTTTTTCACATAAATCTCTTAAATATGATAACATAATTCATGGTTTTAAATAAAAAAAGGCGATATTACTTATACTGCCTATTATTAGTGTACACTAATTTTAACATGAATCGGAGGAGCATATATGGATAGAGAATTAGCACTGGAATTGGTGAGAGTAACGGAAGCCGCAGCCATTGCTTCAGCTCAATGGATGGGCAGAGGCGATAAAATGAGCGCTGATGATGCAGCGACTACTGCCATGAGAACAATGTTTGATTCCGTGTCAATGGAAGGGGTCGTTGTTATTGGTGAAGGTGAACTAGACGAAGCCCCAATGCTTTATATCGGCGAAGAATTGGGTAATAAGACCGGGCCTTCCGTGGATATTGCTGTTGATCCTTTAGAGGGTACTAATATTGTCTCAAAAGGGCATAATAATGCTGTTGCTGTTATAGCTGCCGCAGAACGTGGGGCTTTGCTTCATGCGCCCGATATGTATATGGACAAGATTGCTGTAGGAAAGTACGCCAAAGGTCTCATCCATATTGATGATCCTATTGAACGCACGATTGATATTGTGGCCCGCGCGAATAATAAACGTGTTCGGGATTTAACGGTTATCATTCAAGAACGTGATCGCCATCAGGATATTATTGATCGTGTTATCAAAAAGGGAGCCCGCGTAAAATTGTTTGGTGACGGAGATGTAGGAGCTTCCATTGCTACCTGCCTTCCAGAAACAGGGGTAGATCTTTTCGTAGGAAGAGGCGGTGCCCCTGAAGGTGTCATTTCAGCTGCAGCAATTAAAAGTTTAGGCGGAGATATGCAGGCCAGACTTGCTCCGCAAGATGAAGAAGAAATGGAACGTTGTCGCCAAATGGGACTAGAAGACCCATTACAACATTTGACTCTAGATCATCTGGTAAAAAGTGATGATGCTATCTTTGCTGCAACCGGTGTGACCGAAGGAGAACTGTTGGATGGAGTAAAATTCTTAGGTGGGGATCTGGCCCAAACAGATTCAATTGTCATGCGGGCTAAAACTAGAACCGTACGATTTATCAAAGCTCACCATCATTTGGATTACAAGCCCCATTTAGTAATGAATGAAGAATAGGAGTTGAGAATTCATGGCTGAAAGACCTCTCCTTGAGGACTTTACTCAGGAGACGAGCACCCGTTTCGTATGCTTTACAGCCGGGAGCCATCGTTTCGAGCTTGCTTTAATGAAAGCTGATCACTTTAATAACCAGACGATGGTTATTAATCTTCACAAAAACCGCCAGGCCTTGTTGGATCATGAAACCATTAGCAAAGATGGTCATCTGGAGCACTTGTTCCAATTAAGTGCTATTGAAGCCGAAGAGTTGAGAAACTATCTGCCCGATCTCCTCTGAATAAAGAAACCTCCCCTGGAAAAACTAAAAGCCAAGGGAGGTTTTTTTATGAGCAGAAAAGATAAAAAGCTTTATTCTGATTTCGCTAATGTAGAGGCGCAGCGTAATTATTTGACGCCTGAGCAGCTACCTGAGGGACCTTATGGTTCACCAAGAAACAAAGATAAACCCGTTTCCAATGAGAAGAGTGCTCCCTGGACAGAAAAACAGCGTTATTACAGCGCGTTCAACTACGAATATAAGGCCCTGCACCAGGATCTTCAGCGGCAAGAGGATGGTGCGCACCCTATTCACGACGAAAAAGACAGGGACATTAAGCCTTCGGAGGAAGAATCCGAATAAATTAATTTTCCTAACTATCAAAAACCGGCGGCTTTCCATAATGCCCGTCGGTTTTATTGATGTACACGTTTCAATACAAAATAGGCACAGCCAAAGTTGCAATATTCGTACAAATAGTCCTCAAGCGTACTGATCTTTGTATCGAATGTGGCTTTTGGGTTTTGATCATCAAAAAAACCTTTAAGACGAAGTTGACCGTATCCCCAATCTCCGACTATAAAATCATATTTACTTAATATATCGCTAAATCTTCCTTCCACATCTTCTTGTTGAAAGGCATCTCGATGGTTCTCTACGATTTCAAAGTTTTTACCTGAAATTTCTACCACGTCTATCACCTCTATCCTGACATAAGTGTATCATATTTCTCGAATAACGCGGAAACACAACTTTACAAAATAAGTATGATTCATTAAAAAAAGTTCAACCTAAGTGAAACCGACTAATAAGGAGGAAAAGAAGTGAAAAAACTAACCATTTTATCAGTTTTATTGGCTTGTCTATTTATGATAACCGGCTGTAACGAAACAACAGATCGAGAAGAAGAAACACGTGACGGTGATACTCTTAACGGGAACGCTATGGACAATTACAATGATCAGCCTCTTGAAGGACAAGTAGGATATGTAAGATTCAAGAAAGACCAATTGGACCAGGAATCTGAAAAAAAACGTGACATTAAAGTTAATCGTGAACAAATGGCTGATATGATCACAAGAATGATTCTACGATATGATGGGTTTGAAGATGTTGCTACTTTAGTTACAGACAACGAAATTCTTGTTGCGTACCAGCCTCCGGATAATCACGATCGAGAGCAGGCAGCGGATATGGTTCAAAAGACTGCATATTCACTAGTACCAAGCTTTTACCACGTGTTTGTATCCGATGACCCGGCTTCATTTGGAGATATCCAAAGTGTAAGTACTTCCACTGTATATGATGAACAATATACGGAAGTGATCGACAGTATTATTAAGAAAATGAAGAAGTCTCCGCAAGGTAAAGTACCTAAAAATGACAGTGACCAGCCAAATGAAGGGCCAAATATGGGTTCGGATGATAGACCTGGTACAGAGACCTGATAAGCTGGCTTTCATTTCCAAACATAACATTAAGCATGTAGTTCATGCTAAGAGTATCAAAGATCATCGTAGGTGAATATTAATGAAATGTTTAGGTATTTCGCTTATCTTTTTCGTATTGATGAGCTTAGGAAGTGAACATATATACGCAGATCAGGAAGGCCAAGCAAGAATGGCTTTGTATAAAAAAACAGCTGCTCTCACAAATATTCCTTGGGAGTATCTTGCGGCTGTTGATCAATACGAACGTCAAATCCACGATGATCCAAAAGAAGGTCGAGTCACAGCTATTAAACCCGACCCCTTCTTTTGGACAGGGAGCACGGGCGAGATGCCTGTAGATTTCTTTCCTAATGGATGGGGATCTGACGGAAATGGCGATAACAAAGCAGAAATAGAGAATGACGAAGATCTCCTATGGACCATGGGGCAATACATTCAGTCTTACGGCACCACAGAAGATGATATTAAAATCGCTTTATTTAACTACTATAAACGTGATTTAACCGTCCAAACCATTATGAATACAGCTCAGGTTTTTAAAAAGTTTCAGACGGTCTCTTTAACAAAAAGAGACTTCCCTGTACCCACAGAAGCCAATTACAGCTACCGTAGCACCTGGGGAGACGCCCGCGGTTTCGGTGGCCGGCGCATTCATGAAGGTACCGATATATTTGCTAATTACGGGGTGCCTGTTAAATCCACCACTTATGGAGTAATAGAAATGAAGGGGTGGAACAAATTCGGAGGCTGGCGAGTTGGTATTCGTGATATTTATAACATTTATCACTATTATGCACATCTCAACGGTTTTGCGGATAATATCGAAGTCGGAGATGTGGTACAGCCAGGAGATGTCATAGGCTCTGTCGGCGCTTCTGGTTACGGTCCTCCAGGGACTTCCGGAAAATTCCCTCCACACTTACACTACGGTATGTACCAGGATAACGGAAAAAATGAGTGGGCTTTTGATCCTTATCCATTTCTAAAAAAATGGGAACGCATGGTCCATTAAAAAACCGGAAAGGTGATTAAATTCACCATTCCGGTTTTTCATTGTTTTAACCTTTAGATTTACGAACTGCATTAGTGATACTGAGCGCAAGTCCGCCCCATATAATTGTTACGGTAATAATAAACATGATAATCGCCATTATCGAGCAGCCCCTTTCGAGTCTTCATCTTCGTTGAATTCTAACTCATTGTTCGGCCATTTCTTCATAGAGAAGAGAACACCAACAACGATAGCAGCAACAGCCACCAGCCAGCCCCCAACAACTAATAGAGTGACAGGGTAACCTTCATATGCAGAAGACAACTCAAGAATCAGGTTCTGTACCATCATGTATCCTAGGACAATCGGTGTAATAACCTGTAAACAAACCACCCACCAGTTGCCAAGCATAATGTCAGAGGTTTTGTTAGCATGTTCTTTCAAACCTTTAATACTGCGTGCCAGCCAAGCAAGGGCTACAATTTCAACGAGACCCGATAATGCAACACCAAACGTGTTGATGAAGTGGTCTACCGTATCCAAGATGCTTAATCCGCCTCTTGTAGCGTAGAGAAGAGAGATAACTGCTGCCAAACCGCCTCCCAAGAGTACGGCAGATATACGAGAGACATTAAATTTCTCCGATACAGCCGCTACATACGTTTCCGTAATGGAAATTAAAGAAGAAAGACCGGCAAGGACCAGGGAAGCAAAGAATAGGAATCCAAACAGTCCAGGTATTCCCGGGATTTGGCTTACAATTTCAGGGAAGACCATAAACGCTAGTCCAATACCCCCTACGCCGCGTTCAGCAGCCAGTTGACCTACTGTTGTATCGTATTGGAATGCCATAAATCCAACTGCTGCAAAAACACCAATTCCAGCTAAGATTTCAAATGATGAGTTAGCAAACCCGGTAATAAAGGCATTGTTCGTTATGTCTGACTTCTTAGGCAGATAAGAAGAATAAGTTACCATGATGGCAAAGGCTATTGATAAACTGAAGAAAATCTGTCCGTAGGCTGCCACCCATACGTTAGGATCTGCAATCCGGCTCCATTCCGGCGTAAAGAAAGCTGAAAGACCGTCAGCAGCCCCTTCAAGTGTCACTGCTCTGACCACTATGATTAGGAATAAGACGACAAGCAGCGGAATAAAGATTTTATTAGCTACTTCAATTCCTTTTTTAACTCCTCGCGCTAAAAACCCTAGAGTAATAACCCAAACAGCAAGCAACGGCAGCAGCACTTTCGGAACAAGTCCGCCAATTGCTCCAGCATCGGCCAACTCCAGGAAATCTCCTACGAAAAAAGCAGTTGGATCATCGCCCCATGTTAAATTAAAAGAATAAAAAGCATACATAATTGCCCAGGCAATAATAACCGCATAATAAGTAGAAATAACAAAGGATATGGCAACTTGCCACCATCCCAGCCATTCAAAGCCCTTTTTAATTCTGCCAAAAGACTTTGGTGCAGACCCCCGGTATTTATGACCGATGGTATATTCCATGATTAAAAGAGGAATACCTGCTGTAAGTAAAGCAAATAGATAAGGTACGATAAATGCTCCTCCGCCGCTGTCATATGCAGTGGCCGGAAAACGCCAGATGTTACCAAGTCCGATAGCTGACCCCATTGCAGCTAACAAGAACCCCACTCGCGTCCCCCATTGTGCACGATTTTCCATGTGAAAGGCCTCCTTTTATTTATATAATCCCTCACTTAACCCCTATTTTTAGGAGTGAGAGGATGTTTCAAAATTTTTATTTTTTTCTGATTATTTCTGCTTAAATTATAACCATCCCTTTTGGGGTTGTCAAAGTTATTTTAAAATATTTAGAATTTAACAAAAATAACAAAAAAAGGATAGAGACAATAAAAAGCCTCTATCCTTAGGATAATTTTATCGTTTATTTCTGCTCAATTGAGGGTGTAAAAAAATGAATCAATATACCTATAAGCGCCACAACAGCCAGAGTGGCTAATAACGGAATCCACACTTGGCCCGTCAGGCCGAGAAGGATATATCCAATTGAGGCCGCCACAGCCGCAATACCCGCATAAGGAAGCTGGGTGAGTACGTGGTCAATATGGTTAGCACCTGCCCCCGTAGAGGATAATATTGTGGTATCTGAAATAGGAGAACAATGGTCTCCAAACACCGAACCAGCCAGTACAGCTGATAAAGCAGGCAGAATCATAGCCGGCTCAGTGACAGCTGCTATTTCCCCAGCTATTGGAAGCATGATTCCAAATGTTCCCCAGGAAGTTCCCGTAGAAAGCGCCATGAAGCCGGAAATAATAAAGATAAGGAGTGGCAGATACGCGACATTAATATCCGCCTGGCGGAACTGCTGTGCTAAATATTCACCTGTCTGCAGCTGGCTGATAATATCTCCAATCATCCAGGCGAAAACTAATATATAAATAGCGGGCAGCATGGCTTTGATTCCTTCCCAGAATACGATAGGCGCTGCCGACTTTGGTCCAGCTTGTGCTGCATATAAAATACCTGCCGTAGCAACGGCTGCCAATCCACCTATAAATAAGGAAATATTTACATTAGTATTCGCAAAAATAGCTAGCAGACTTACGGCACCCTCTGTATTTCGAATACCTGTAATCACCATAGCCGCTATGGTTCCAGCTACAAGCGCTCCAATCGGAAGAATCAAATGAGCGATTTTTCCATTATTATGCTGCTTAAATTCATCATTTAAATCCCCTGGTACATCACCGTGAGGATTAGTTAGCTCCCCGGTATCTACTGCTCTCTTTTCATGAGTCCGCATGGCTCCAATATCGAGCTTTAGGAAGATTGTAAGAAACACTAGCAGTAAAGCAGCGAACACATAATAATTGGCAGGAATCATTAAAACAAAAGCTTCCAATGCCTGATAATTAGAAATTTCATTAGCAGCTAAAATACTTCCAATCGTGCCAATGATATAAGCTCCCCAGCTTGATATCGGAGAGATAACGGTAATAGGAGCAGAAGTAGAATCAATGTAATAGGCAAGCTTAGCCCTTGATATTCTGTAACGGTCTGTTACAGGTCTGGCCACCTGACCAACAGCTAGTGCATTAAAGTAGTCATCAATAAAAATGATAATACCTAAAACAGACGGCAGTAATTTTGCCCCTTTTCGTGTGCGGATTTTCTCAACTGCCCATTTTCCGAAAGCCTTACTTCCTCCAGAAGCTGTCATAAAGGCTGTGGTAATTCCCAATAAAAATAAGAATGATAACAGATAAAGATTTCCTGTATTGAGAGCTCCTTCACTCACGAAAATAGTGGAAAATAAAGACCAGATTAATACAAAACCTTCCTTGAGATCAATTCCCGTGAGCATAAACGCTCCGATAATAATCCCTATACCCAGTGATAGAATCACTCTTCTTGTAAGTAACACAAGGACCAGCATTAGAACTGCCGGAATTAAAGAATAAATCGTTCCTTCCATGATATTCCCTCCGTAAAGCTATTGATGTAAACGGGAGTAGGAAGGCTACTGCAAATAAAAATGAGGAATAAAAAAAGACAATGATAGTAGAAAATAACCTATCATTGCCTGTTTTAGCAACTTGATTATCCTCCATTTCGATCAGTAGCGCCCCATGCACCCAAAAGAGCATGCATGACAGTGTGTCTCTTCTTCAGATATACACCAGCATAGGATAGTCTGACATCACTATCGTACACTTCGGCAGAAACTCATCCCTTTCATCAATGATCCTAGCTTGCCTTGCTCCCATTAATTACTAATGACGTCTGCACCTCTACCTCACCGATCTGATAAGGTCACGCATATTTAATTCCATGTCATTTTATCAGTCAGATTACATTATTGCAAGGCATCCATTGGAAAGGAAAAAGATGGTGATTTGTCTGGTCCTTCTCCTTGTCCTCCATAGAAATCAGGAACTTCTCCTAGGATAGTTGCTGTGTCTATAGGAATATCTGTTGCGACAGTAGTGGTTTCAGTGGAAAATGGAATGACAATCCTTACGTTTACCTCAATATGAATAGATAGTTGAAATAATGCTGCGTTAATACCATACTCCGTAATTTCGCTTTGGAAATTTGATTGTACATCTCCAATTACTCGTAATTGAACTGGTACTTTAGGACCCAGGTTTGCGAGGAGCGAATTATTTGTCGCCTGTCCTACTGGAATTTCAATTAATGTGGCAGGCTGTTCGCCAAGTTCTTCCTGCGTCATATTAGGGTCAATATCTGGTTCAAGTGTTGTATCTTCCATCGGTAATTCGTTTAGTTCCATTCTCTTTAGAAAGTTTTGGACGCGATACGTTGTGTTTCTCAGCACCCTGTTAACAACCACCGAATTCCAACCCATATAAACGATATTTCCATTATCATCTTTTTCCATTTTAACTAAATCATTAAATTGTAAGTCTTCTGCTATTTGTTTATTTACGGCTTCATTGATCGCATCTCTTGCCAATTGCTGGGTCTTTGTTTCAGCTATACCGATGAGAGCCGGAGTAATACCACGGTTGATTAACCAGAGGCTTAAAGCGGTAAAGAGTAAAAAAAACATAAAAGTCAAAACAATTCTTTTCCCGATTGAGGGTCCATTTGTAACTTTACTTTTTCCCATTAAAACAACCCCTCCTGAACTAACTATATGTAGTCCAGAAGAGGTTTAGGCATATAAATAATGATATATTTGAACCTTACCTTCATATCTACTGATGAAGCTCTTTATTCATATGTTTTTAGAGCTTCCGATAGCAAATCGCGGAGTAATTCAGGCATATAATAAGCCTTATTAGGTGCGTAGGCAATTTCGGGAAACAGTCTTCCGAAGGTAAACGTATCGGCGGTTGAAAGAGTATAGGACTTCTCCAGATCAATCGGTACTCCATTTTTTGTAACCCTTACCACGCGTTCTTCCCCATCCTGCGACTCTTTTGTTTCAATTTCCACGCCGGCAAAAACCATTTTTCCAATTACTTCTCCACGAAAGCCAAAGCCTTTTAAGCGGATCTCCGTTAACTTTCTTGTATGAGCTACCCGAATGACTTCCAGCAATTCGTCCCCTTTCAACTCTACTTTACAAGGGTTCATGGGGTGAGGACAGATCCGATGCACATCTTGATAAGTTACTTCCCCTTCTCCTAAATGATCTAAAAGAATACCCGCATTCAGCATAGCTACATCTGAGTTTGTCCACTTTTTGAGCTCTATGGTCAGTCTGGACATTAAAGAAGTCTCTTGAAACCAGCCTATATATAAGGGCTTGGTTAACCTGGTTATGGGAGTTTGTAAAAGATCTACGGCTCTTTCTCTCATACCCTGTACATCTTGTGTAACTCTCTCATCCTTACGTAAATTTTCAGTGGGAATCGCATAAGCTTCTTTTTTCATTAATTTTCCTTGTTCAGTGTCCCATTCCAATATAATTTCTCCGAGATGCGTCCCATGCTTTCCGGCAGCTGTTAAAAGCGAATTCTCCGTGTATTCACCATTCTGGAATAAATGATGAGTATGGCCGCCAATAATGACATCAATCCCTTTGTATCGGCGTGCAATTTCTTCATCATCATTAATACCTAAATGAGAAAGCAGGATAACAATATCTGATTGTTCACGCACCACATTTATAATTTCATCTAATGAATCATAAGGGGATTCGACCTCCCAGCCAAGCTGTTTGTAAAATGTTTTAAAGGGAGCCGTCAAACCAATCAGGCCGATCTTTGTGCCCTTATTAGAGGTTAGAATCGTATGTGATTTCAGCCAAGCAGGCTGAGAGTCTCCACCATAACTGAGATTCGCACAAATCACTTCAAAATCAGCCTTATCATACAGGGTGTATAGGTCCTCACTGGAAAGCGTGATTCCTTCATTATTCCCTAAGTTAGCCAGATGGTAACCTGCCTGATTTAAAAGTTCCACGTTACCTTTTCCCATAAGCCCTTCGGCTATCGGATGAAATCGATCCACATGGTCTCCGTTGTCCATTAACCAGAAATTTTCACCTTTCCGATTATGTTGATCCTTCTTCCTTTTAAAGTAGCCGACGATTTGGGGCCAATTCTCAAAATGACTATGTAAATCACTTGTGTAATAAAAAAATAATTTTTCCTTCATCATCAGTCTCCTTATCCAATTCCTTGCCATATTAAACGGATACCGATTAAGATCAATAATACCCTTAGAAACCATTCTACTGCCTGTCCTTTAAGATGGCGGTTAACGCGAGCTCCGAGCATTCCTCCTAAGTATGCGCCTGGAATAAAATAGAGCGTGTAACCCCATTCTACGTGTCCGAGGAAGATATGAGTAGCTGAGCTTGAGATGCTCGCAAAAAAGATCGTGAACATCGAGGTGGCCGTAGCAATGTGTGCGGGTATATTGAATAATAAAATCATGGCAGGCACCATGAGGGAACCTCCGCCAATGCCAAGCAGTCCTGACAGCAATCCTACTGCTATCGATAAAATCAGACCGAGAACTATTGGCACCTGATACGTATAGGTTGTTCCTCCAATAGCTTTTTCCCTTTTAAGTCCATTATTAAATATGTAGGTACCCGGTGTTTTCCTCGGTAAAAAAAACAGGAAAGAAACTACAATCATAATACAGCCAAATAATAAAGAAAACATATCGGTTTTAAAAAATTGATTTAACCATGAACCTATAATCCCCCCAGGGACACTACCTATCAGAAAAATATAACCGATCTTCTTATCTACCCGGTCATACTTCATATAAGAAAGAGCAGAGGACATCCCTGTAAATATCATGACTACCAGCGAAATTCCGACAATTGACTGAGGTGATACCCAGTCAAAAGAACTTAGCCGATCTCCTAAAAATAGTAAAACTGGTACTAAAATAACACCGCCGCCCAATCCGGCGATGCTTCCAACCAATGCTGTTACTAATCCGATCATAAACATGAGGATGACCATTTTAAAACATCCTTTATCTCTATAGATAATATTATAGTATCATGTTTTCTATTCTTAAAACATCCAGCCTATATTAAGAAACATAAATATTAGTCAAAGTTGACCAAAGAAATACTTATACTACATAAAAAAGTACAGGTGGGATAACCACCTGTACCATCAGTGTAAATAACAATTAGATTAACCGATAGAACCTTCCATTTCAAATTTGATTAGACGGTTCATCTCTACGGCATATTCCATTGGCAGTTCTTTCGTGAATGGTTCAATGAAGCCCATTACAATCATTTCAGTGGCTTCTTCTTCAGAAATACCGCGGCTCATAAGATAGAATAATTGTTCTTCAGACACTTTAGAAACTTTGGCTTCATGTTCCAAAGAGATATTTTCGTTCATAATCTCGTTATAAGGAATTGTATCTGAAGTAGATTCGTTATCCATAATTAAGGTGTCACATTCTACGTTCGAACGTGCTCCTTCGGCTTTACGGCCAAATTGCACAATGCCGCGATACGTAACTTTACCTCCATGTTTCGAAATGGATTTCGAAACGATCGTCGAGGACGTATTAGGTGCCAGATGGTGCATTTTCGCACCTGCATCCTGGTGTTGTCCTTTTCCGGCAAGAGCGATGGAAAGAGTCATTCCACGTGCGCCTTCACCTTTAAGGATAACAGATGGGTATTTCATGGTCAGTTTAGAACCAAGGTTTCCGTCTACCCATTCCATAGTTGCATTGGAATCAGCCACCGCACGTTTAGTAACCAGATTATAGACGTTATTCGCCCAGTTTTGAATCGTTGTATAACGGCAGTAAGCATTATCCTTAACAAAGATCTCAACCACCGCACTGTGAAGTGAGCTGGATGAATAGGTAGGTGCTGTACATCCCTCCACATAGTGTACAGAAGAACCTTCATCAGCGATAATCAATGTCCGTTCGAATTGTCCCATGTTTTCTGAGTTAATTCGAAAATAAGCTTGCAGTGGTGTTTCTACTTTAGTGTCTTTAGGAACATAAATGAATGATCCCCCAGACCAAACAGCAGAGTTTAAGGCTGAGAATTTATTATCAGAAGGCGGAATAACTTTACCGAAATATTCTCTGAAAAGATCTTCATTTTCTTTAAGAGCTGAATCCGTGTCTTTAAACACGACACCTAGATCTTCAAGATCTTTTTCCATATTGTGATAAACAACTTCAGATTCATACTGAGCCGATACACCTGCAAGATATTTCTGTTCAGCTTCTGGAATACCTAAACGATCAAACGTATTCTTAATTTCTTCTGGAACTTCATCCCAAGAACGTTCAGAACGCTCGGAAGGTTTCACATAGTAAGTGATATCATCGAAGTTCAGTTCTGACAGATCTCCACCCCATTGCGGCATCGGCATTTTATAAAACTGCTCTAAAGCTTTCAGGCGGAAGTCAAGCATCCACTGCGGCTCTTCTTTATAATTGGAGATTTGTTCCACGACTTCCTTCGTTAAACCTTTTTGGGTACGGAAAATCGAAATGTCTTTTTCATGGAATCCATATTGATACTCTCCAACTTCTGGTGCTTCTTTAGCCATGATTATATACCTCCTTTTGGTATTGACAAAAGCTTAATCCTGCTTTTCTTCATCTACGCCTTTCTCCATAGCCTTCCAGGCTAATGTGGCGCACTTAATTCGTGCTGGGAACTTAGAAACTCCCTGTAATGCTTCTATATCTCCAAGATCGAGCTCGTCAGTGTCCACTTCATTTCCTTGCATGAGCTCGGAAAATACTTCAGACATCTTGAGCGCTTTTTCTACTGGTTTTCCTTTGATTGCCTGAGTCATCATGGAAGCGGAGGACATGCTGATGGAGCAGCCTTCCCCATCAAACTTGGCATCTTTGACAAGATCATCCTCTACTTGCAATTGAAGTTGTATGCGATCACCACAGGTTGGATTGTTCATATCCACTGTCATGTGATCTCCTTCAATCGCCCCTCGATTACGAGGGTTTTTATAGTGATCCATAATAACCTGGCGATAAAGTGTATCTAAATTGTTAAAAGACATCGCCAAAATACTCCTTTGTTGTTTGTAATCCTTCAACAAGTTTATCAATTTCTTCTTCAGTGTTATATAGATAAAAGCTGGCGCGAGCCGTCGCTGATACTTCCAGCCATCTCATTAACGGCTGAGCACAGTGGTGACCAGCACGAACGGCAATCCCTTCAGCATCTAAAACGGTTGCTAAATCATGAGGGTGAACATCAGACAAATTGAACGTAATTAGTCCTGCTCGTTCTTCCGGCCCATAAATAGTCATGCCTTCCACTTGCTGCATTCTATCTTGAGCATAAGCAGCTAATTTTTGCTCATGATTTTTGATTTCGTCCAGACCGACTTCATTTAAGAAATCGATAGCAGCACCTAAACCAATAGCTCCCCCAATAATCGGAGTGCCCGCCTCAAATTTCCAAGGCAAGTCTTTCCACGTAGAATCGTACCAGTTTACGAAATCAATCATTTCTCCTCCGAATTCAGCTGGTTCCATGTTTTTAAGAAGAGATTTTTTTCCATAAAGGACACCAATTCCTGTTGGTCCACACATTTTGTGACCAGAGAAAGCGTAGAAATCTGCATCCAGATCCTGCACATCAATCTTCATGTGCGGAGCACTCTGTGCGCCATCTACTAGCATGACTGCGTCATTCTCATGAGCAATTCCCGCTAGTTCCTTTATAGGATTTATTGTACCAAGAACATTGGAAACATGCATAGTGGCTACAATTTTTGTGCTCTTAGTAATTGTTTCCCGTGCATCTTCCAAGTTAATCGTTCCATTAGCCTGAAGAGGCATATATTTCAACACAGCCCCTGTTTCTTTCGCCACTTGCTGCCATGGAATGATATTACTGTGATGTTCCATCGGGGTGATGACAATCTCATCCCCCTCTTTAAGATTAGCTCTTCCATAGCTTGATGCAACTGTGTTAATTGCTGTTGTTGTACCGCGAGTGAAGATTACTTCCTGCGTACTGGAAGCATTAATAAATCTTCTGACCTTTTCACGCGCGCCTTCATACTCATCCGTAGCCTTTGTACCCAGCGTGTGAACGCCTCTGTGAACATTTGAATTATATCCACGATAGTATTCATCGAGTTTTTCAATGACCTTAATCGGCTTTTGAGATGTTGCAGATGAATCCAAATATACAAGCGGATGGCCATTTACTTCCTGATGAAGAATCGGGAATTCATTGCGTACCGCATTGATATCCATTAATATACTTTCCTTTCAATTACCTGCGTCAACTGACGTTTAACGGCTTCGACAGGAAGCTGCTTAACAACTGGCGCAAGGAATCCGTGAATAATAAGGCGTTCTGCTTCAAACTTGGAAATACCGCGACTCATTAGATAGTACAGCTGTACTGGATCCACTCGTCCTACAGAAGCAGCGTGCCCAGCTGTTACATCATCTTCATCTATTAGAAGAATTGGGTTAGCATCTCCGCGTGCATCCTTACTTAGCATTAGTACCCGGGATTCTTGCTCCGCATTAGACTTGGAAGCCCCATGCTCTATTTTACCAATTCCATTAAAGATTGCGGAAGCTTTGTCCTTCATAACACCATGCTGAAGGATATAACCATCTGAACCTTGACCGAAGTGGGTGATATTTGCAGTGAAATTCTGCTTTTGGGTACCTCGGCCGATAGCTACTGTTTTCGCATTGGAATGAGAATTATCACCAATTAAATGAGTGATATTTTCAGATACAGTATCGCCTTCATTCATTTGACCAAGAGCCCACTCAATCACAGCATCACGGTAAGCAACACCGCGGCGGTTGGTATAAACCGTGGTTCCGGAATCAAAATTATCAACAGCACCAAATGAAACCTTGGCTCCATCTTTAGCAATTACTTCTGTGATATTGTTAGCTGATGTTTTCTCTTCTTTATTATGAGAGATATAATTCTCCACATACGTTACTGAGCTATTTTCTTCTGCTACCACGAGAATGTGGTTAATCAGAGAAGCTTCTGGATCTTCCTGCCAGAAAATAGCTTGAAGCGGTTCTTCAATTTGTACATTTTTAGGAACGTACAAGAAAATTCCGCCGTTCATAAGGGCTGCGTGCAGAGCTGTAAGACGGTGCTCATCTACGTGTACAGCGTCGTTCATATAATACTTCTGCACCAAGTCGCTATGCTCTCTAAGAGCAGTAGCCATATCCGTAAAGATAACACCCTCATCCTTTAATTGTTGATCAATTGCCGCGTATGCAGGAGTGTGATTTCTTTGGATTACTAAGTTCTGTTGTTCTTTTTCTTTATCTAAAAAGTCTTGAATTTCAGCTGGCAGATCTTCAAGTGAGTTAATTACCTCACCTGAAACATTGTGTTTAAACTCAGTGAAATTCCACTTACTTATATTCGTTTTATCAGGCTTAGGTAGTTGAAGTGATTCTGATTTTTCCAAGGCGTCCAGTCGAAGGTTTTTCATCCATTCAGGCTCTTGTAAACCTTTGGAAAATTGTGTGACATACTCTTTATCGTATGGTAGTGAGACGTCTACTGTCATGTTAACCCTCCTATCTTAGTTACGCTTTTTGACCGATTGTTTCGTCTTCGATTCCCAATTCTTGTTTGATCCAGTCGTAACCTTCTTCTTCAAGACGCTGGGAAAGTTCAGGTCCGCCAGATTTAACTACGCGGCCTTGCATCATTACGTGTACTTTATCAGGAGTAATGTAGTTTAAAAGACGCTGATAGTGAGTAATGATTAAGCAGCCAAACGCATCGTTACGCATTTCGTTGATTCCTTTAGCTACAACTTTAAGAGCATCGATGTCCAAACCAGAGTCGATTTCATCAAGGATTGCAATAGCTGGCTGTATCATCATCAGCTGAAGGATTTCGTTACGCTTTTTCTCACCACCGGAGAAACCTTCGTTCAGATAGCGCTGAGCCATGTTTTTGTCCATATCCAATGTTTCCATCTTAGAGTCCATATCTTTAATGAACTTCATAAGGGAAATTTCGTCGCCTTCCTCACGCTGAGCATTAATAGAAGAACGCAAGAAGTCGGAGTTTGTTACACCGCTGATTTCACTAGGATACTGCATAGCAAGGAAAAGACCTGCCTGCGCTCGCTCATCTACTTCCATTTCCAGGACATTTTCACCATCTAATAAAATTTCGCCCTGAGTTACTTCATATTTAGGGTGGCCCATAATAGCGGAGGCTAGAGTAGATTTACCTGTTCCGTTTGGTCCCATAACAGCGTGGAATTCACCGCCGTTAATTGTAAGATTTACACCTTTAAGGATTTCTAGACCTTCGATTTCCACGTGAAGATCTTTAATTTCTAAAGTTGATCCTGCCATAATTAATACCTCCAGTATCTATAGTAATGGAATGGATTTATTTGTTGTAGTTAGTAGAACCATTCTCAATTTATTCTCATTATAATCTTATATCATTTAGAAAGTGATATCAACTTTTTCCTTCCAGTGGAAATGAGCCGATTTTTCTACAAATTATAAGTGAAATTTTTCTGTTTCTACATTATTATAACACGAAAAAATCAGGTGACTAAAGATCACCTGATTCCCTGTTTAAATTATCTATGCAATTGACGATCTAGTTGAGCAAACATCTTCTGGCCTTGTTCAAATTCTTTCTGGCGCTTTTCTTCTACTTTCAAACGTGTATCCAACTTGCTGCTGTACTCGGCATAACTCAAATTATGAGCCTGATGCATGGCTTTTTCCATCTCAGCAGTGTAATTTAAATTCAGTTGGTCACTAATAACGAATCAACCCTTTCAGATTATTTACACTATTCAGAGTACCATAAATCTTTACCCCTGCACAAACAGGTATAACCCCTGAAATATCTGATTCTACTTGATTCATTTCGATGAAAGCGCTTGATTCGACCAGTACATATGAATACATCAGTTTTCCTTTAATTTTCTAACTATTCAAACTAATTGACACTGGAATTTAAATCCATATATGCATCCTGAACTAACGTTACAGCCTGACTTAAAGCCGCGCCTCCACCAAAGGCAGCTGCTACCCCACAAGCCTCCAGAATTTCCTTTTCTGTTGCACCCTGATCCACACAACCTTTTGTGTGGTAAATCATACAATATTCATCTTGAGCTACTATGCTTATTCCAAGTGCCATCAATTGTTTCTGCTTTTTAGAAAGCTCGCCTTCTTTGAAACACGCTTCTGTGAATTCACTGAATTGATGAGCGACTTCTGGCATTTTCTCAGTAAAATCACCCAAACCTTCTTTATAATCATGTAAATACGTCTGTGTCCAATTCATTTGTTGTTCTTGCATCGCATTCTAACCTCCCAATAAAAATAAGTGACTGCAGTTAGTATAAACCGCAGTCACTTATCTTATCCGTTATTCAGAGCTGCCATCTACAGGCACTACAGCTCCATTATATTCTTCCTTCATGAACGTTTGAATTTCTTCTGAACGTAATACTTCTACTAATGTTTGCAGTGCTTCTGAATCTTCATCTTTACTCTGGGCCGCGATCACATTTACATAAGGGGATTCAGAGCCTTCAAGGATCAATGAATCTTCACTTGGGTTCAAGTCAGCTTCAATAGCGTAGTTTGTATTAATCGCTACTAGAGCATCTTCTTCTCGTTTGTAGATCTCCGGTAATGTCGCTGCATCTACTCCGGAGTCAAATTGAAGATTTTTTGGGTTTTCAACAATATCGTCTACAGTAGCATCCACTTTATCTACGCTTTCATCTAATTTTACCAGACCTTCACGTTCAAGAAGCGAAAGAATTCTTCCATGGTCAGCTACTGAACGGCTCATCACCAGGGTAGTACCTTCTGGAACTTCATCAACGCTTGAGATGTTTTGAGAGTAGATACCCATAGGTTCAATGTGAATCCCGCCAAGATTTACAAAGTCATAATCATTTTCTTGCATTTGTGTTTCTAAATAAGGAATATGCTGGAAATAGTTTGCATCAATTCTTCCCTCTGCTAAGTCCTGGTTAGGAAGTACATAATCTTGATATTCTTCAATGGTCAGTGTAATTCCTTGCTCTTCAAGCAATGGTTTAGCTTCTTGAAGTACTTCTGCGTGTGGGACACTTGTAGCACCAACAGCTATTTCAGTAGTTCCTTCTTCAGAACTGCCGTCACCGCTGCTGCTATCTTCCGAACCTGAGTTTCCTTCATCAGATGAACCACATGCTGATAAAAGGATAATAAATAATAAAGTAAAAATACCGAATGTAATTTTTTTCATGAGTACTCTCTCCCTTTAATTTTATTTAGGATTTTTATCTTTTATCCAATTTTCTCGAAACGAAGTCCCCGATAAATTGGAAAATGAAAACAATAATCACAATGAGAATCGTGCAAATAAAGACAACATCAAAGTCGCTTCGCTGAAAGCCGTAGAAATAGGCAAAGTCACCTAATCCACCGGCACCGATTGCCCCCGCCACTGCAGTATATCCGATTAAAGCAATAGCTGTAACGGTAATCCCTGAAACCAGGGCTGGCATTGACTCTGGAAGCAGCACCTTAAAAATCAAAGTAGAAGATTTAGACCCCATCGATTTAGCAGCTTCGATGACACCTTTATCTACTTCTTTCAATGCAATCTCTACAAGTCGTGCATAGAACGGTGCCCCACCTATAATTAGCGCGGGCAGTGCCGCTTTAGGGCCCCGAATAGTGCCTATGAGAAAATCAGTAAATGGGAATAATAACAGAATTAAAATGATAAAAGGTATAGCTCTGAATATGTTAACAACTGAAGCAGTAATCCAGTTTAATATCTTGTTCTGCCACAGACCCCCAGGACCTGACAAGTAAAGAAGTAAACCTAACAGTAAACCTAAAACAAACGTTCCAGCTACAGAGATAAGCGTCATGTAGAGCGTTTCGTTGGTAGCTGTTATTAAATCATCCATAGTGACGTTTGGGAAAAATTGATTAATCATCCGGGCTCACCTCCACTTCCACAGAGGTGGATTGAATATATTCAATCGCACGCGTAATTTCTTCTTTATCACCCAGGAATTGCACAAACATCGTTCCATACGCACCCTTTTGGGTTTGAGTGATCTTTCCGTGCAATATGTTTACATCTAACACAAACTTCCTGGAAACTTCACTGATTAAAGCCTGATTGGTGCTCTCACCTACGAAGTGCAGACGAAGAATCTCTCCAGTCTTATACGTATCTTTTATAAGTTGAAGTGAATGTTCCCGCTCAGGGTCTCCCATTACCTGATCGACAAATTTCTTAGTAACCTGTTCTTTTGGATAAAGGAAAACATCAAGTACGTCTCCCTGTTCCACAATTTTACCTTGTTCCATAACTGCTACCTGATGGCAGATCTTTCGGATTACATGCATTTCGTGGGTAATGAGTACAATTGTCAGTCCAAGCTTCTCATTAATATCTACTAATAGATCAAGAATGGAATCTGTCGTTTCTGGGTCAAGAGCAGAAGTAGCTTCATCACAAAGAAGAACTTTAGGTTTATTCGCTAGCGCACGAGCTATTCCTACTCTTTGTTTCTGACCGCCGCTTAACTGAGATGGATAAGAATTGCCTCGTCCACTAAGGCCTACCAGGTCTATTAATTCATTAACACGTTTGGTTCTTTCGCTTTTAGGTACACCAGCTATTTCAAGTGGAAAAGCGATATTATCGTGAACAGTTCGAGACCACAAAAGATTAAAATGCTGAAAAATCATCCCAATCTCCTGCCGGGCCTCTCGCAGTTTCCCTTTGTTTAAAGAAGTCAAATCTTGCTCATCAATGGTGACCTTGCCGTCCGTTGGATCTTCCAGGCGGTTTAACAACCTTATGAAAGTACTTTTTCCAGCACCGCTGTAACCGATAACCCCGTATATTTCTCCCTTTTTTATCTGTAAACTTAGGTCGTCGACGGCACGGACCTCCTGATGTTTCGTTCGAAAGACTTTAGATAAGCCTTTAATTGAAATCATGTCGTCTTCCCTCCAATAAAAAAACCTCTCTGCTTGAGAACAGAAAGGTTAGCGTAACAATCTTTATCTGTTCTCTCATCTTCACAAGGATTACCTTGCAGGAATTGGCACCTTACCAAGTCTTAGCTTGCCGGTTGCCGGGCATCAACGGGCCAGTCCCTCCGCCTCTCTGGATAAGAGATTTTAATTTTTTATCACTTTAATACGTGTACGTACCATAAAGAGGATTCTAGCATTGTTAGAATTTCGTGTCAACTTGATAATATTCCTATAAATTCGACAAAATAAAAACTCTTCCTTAAATTAGAAGAGTTCATTTAGAACACTCTTCTCATCTACCAAAGTAAAATACTTTGCAGGAATTAGCACCGTGTTCATCTGCATAAACCGGTTGCCGGGCATCAATGGGCCAGTCCCTCCGCCTCTCTGGATAAGTGAAGATGTCGCTATTAAATTAATGATTATGTTAGCATGGGGCTATAAATTAAGTCAACAATTAAGGAGTGGTCACGTTGAGGAATGCGCCAAGTTTCGAACTTCCTTATTTAAATAAGGAAGGCTCTTATAATACTACAGAGGATCTGGGAAAAGTAATTGTTCTTACATTTTGGACCTCATGGTGCCCCGACAGCGGGAAGGATTTACCTAAGAAAGAGCAGTTATATAAAACAATGGACCATCAGAAAGTCAAGATGGTTACTATAAATGTATCTGGCCGTGAACGGAGCGAAGCTGAGGCAGAGGAATATGCAGAAAAGTTTTTATCTCAGCCTGCTCTTAAAGACCATGGTCGAACGATCTATGACTTGTTCAACAGTGAAGGTGTACCTACTACTGTGATTATCAACAAGGATGGTTTTATCCATTCACAATTCGGTGATCAAGCAGATTTCTTATCCATTGTAGAATCTCTGGGCGAACTCATTTAGCCAATAACAGGAGTGATTCGATAAACAAAATATTCCGGTATGCCCCTTGAACTTTAATCGTCGCCTGGGGAAGAGAAGTTAATTTTTGTTCACCCATAAACAAAGTTTTCATAATGGTACTGGAAGATTGCAGGTGAATGAGATTTAGTCCGTTTTCCTGTTGATCTGTTTTGAGATGCACCCCTGACTGGTCTATATACATGTAAATTCTATGATTGCCAACCTGGAGAATTACGTTAAGTCTTCTTTCCCGCCAACTGGGCAAAAGATCTGTTCTCTGATTCACTTGTTTAACCCAATCTTGTATGAATTCCACCATTGTTAACTCCTCCTTTGTTTGTTAAATAAATTCTTGATAAGGAGGAGTCAACCCTTTTAAAATAACGAAAAATCGTTCGTCATTTCCCGGGTAATTCATTTATTTTTTTACATATTCAGAAAGTTTATCGTACAT
Source organism: Halobacillus sp. K22 (assembly GCF_052246795.1). Lineage (NCBI taxonomy): Bacteria > Bacillati > Bacillota > Bacilli > Caryophanales > Bacillaceae > Halobacillus > Halobacillus sp. K22. The sequence goes on from NZ_JBQQCN010000015.1 coordinate 94,631, forward strand.
AAAAGGAACAGAATGAAAGGCATAAACTTTCTCTATTATTTCCCCGTGATGTGTAATTAATAGACAAGGTACACTTTTTATTTGATAAGTTTTCATTAAGTCAGGATGCAGAGAAGCATTGCATTCCCTGAATAATTCTTTATTATAAGTGGCCTCTATAGCCGTAAGCATTTTTCTGGCCAAGTGGCAGGTCCCACAAAAAGGAGTATGGATGAATGTCAATCCAGTTTTTTGTTCTTCTAACTCGTGACCTGCTGACTTGTTATCTATTTCCTGCACAATGATCCTCCTAAATGAGATAGATGGGCTTTACGTGGAAATGCCTGTTTAATAAGGCTCTGGCTAATTCTGGTTCTGGCGTGGCTGCCACTTCACGAAATGCTTTATCAATATAGATGTGTACGGCATGAGGGAGCTCTGCTGTCAGCTGTTTTCTTAATTTGTAGCCAGAATCGTCTTCATCTACAAGAATATACACCCTGCGCCCATCAAGATTGTAATCATAGATTAGTTCCTCCATCCGTTCAATACCAAGGGTTCCATGTGTACAAATGATCTCTATATCTTCATCAAGAATTTTCTTGATTTTTCGCTTATCTGTTATTCCCTCAACGATTACAATTCTTTCTCCATCCATTTTCTATCACCCACTATATAGAAACAGACCATGCCAAAGGGGCATGGTCTGAACATGATTAATATGATACACCATCATGTCAGACAAGGAATATATGTAGCCCTGCCTGTACAATTGCTCATGGTAAATGCTTGACTTTAGTCTTCATTAATCATTTCTTCATATTGATCGGATGTCATTAGTTCATCCATTTCAGAAGAAGCACTTGGTTCGACAATAACCATCCACGCTTTATCATACGGGGATTCATTTACGAATTCCGGGCTGTCTTCAAGTTCTTCATTGACTTCAACAACTTTACCGCTTAAGGGAGCGTATAATTCGGATACAGTTTTTACAGATTCTACGCTTCCAAATGGCTCATCTGCTTCAAGCTCATCCCCTACTTCAGGAAGCTCTACAAACACAATGTCGCCCAGTTCAGATTGAGCGAACTCTGTAATTCCGATACGGACTTTCCCGCCTTCTTCTTTAACCCATTCGTGTTCTTCAGAGTAACGCAGATCTTTTGGTACACTCATTGAAATCCCTCCATTAAATAAAATATACTTTATAACAATTACAAACATAAAAGCTAGCTGCTTTTATTTCCAATGTTTTGCTCACTGTACCCAGACTTCTTGAAAAGTTTCAGGTTTGAAACCCACAGTGACTTTGTTCCCATCAGTGACGATCGGCCTTTTAATTAACATCCCATCTGAAGCCAGCCACTCAACCATTTCTTCCTGGGTAGCATCCTTCAGTTTTTCTTTCATATTCAATTCTCGATACTTTTTACCACTCGTATTAAAAAACTTACGAGCAGGTTGAGCACTTTGCTGGATTAGTTTTTCCAACTCGTCAGCATTCGGGGGATCTTCCACGATATGTACAGAGGTATAATTTATACCTTGCTCATCCAGCCATTGTTTAGCTTTTTTGCAAGTCCCACATTTGGGGTACCAATAAAAGGTTACCGACATAACTGTCACTCCTTACCTTTGATATTTTATATTTTACCATAATGAAGATATTTATTTCATCGGTTAACCTAATTTAATGGCGAGTTCTACTTCGAAAAAACAAAAATCCCTGCTTTGAACGTCCAAAGCAGGGATATAATAAATGAATTAGACTACAAACTTCTCTGCTTGAATTAATGCGGCAGCTATTTCGCGTTTCTTCGCAATCACATTAATTGGAGTATGTCGAGTAAGCTTACGCAGTGCACCAAGCATCATTCGCAGGGAGTCTCCTGATTCAGCAGCGATCAATGTCTCCTTCGCGTGGGCTTCAATTCGGTTAAATGCTTCTTGAGTGTAAACTTGCGTGTAAAGCAGCTTCAATTCGTTTTTGCTTTCACCGGTTTTCTGTAATGCTTTATCCGTTCGTAGAATAGCTGACTCCATGTTATATATTTCACCAGTAATATCGGCAATATTAACAAGAACCTCTTGCTCATTTTCAATTTTCTCACCATATTTTTGAGCAGCTAAACCGGCTGCAAGTAAAGCAATTTTCTTAGCGTTCTTTAATAAATATTTCTCTTGCTCCAGAGGTTCGATGCCTGGTTCTTCTGGCATAAGCGTCATAATCTCTTCCTGAAGAGCCTGCGCTTTTTGAAGCAATGGCAGTTCGCCCTTCATCGCTTTTTTAAGAAGCGTTCCCGGGACGATCATCCGGTTAATTTCGTTTGTTCCTTCAAATATACGATTAATCCGGGAATCCCTATACAATCTTTCGACTTCATATTCAGCCATAAATCCATATCCACCGTGGATTTGCACAGCTTCATCGACAGCGAAATCCAGTAACTCTGTTCCAAACACCTTGTTTAGTGAACATTCGATTGCGTACTCAGCAATGACTTTAGCCACAGCTGCACCATCTTTAAGTTCTTCTTCAGACAGCTTACCCATGCTTTGCTCAAACAAGCCTACAGTTCGATATACTGCGCTCTCATTGGCATAGGTATTTGAAGCCACTGAAGCAATTTTCTCTTGAATAAGTGGGAAACTCGCGATCGGAGTCTTAAACTGTTTGCGCTCTTTCGCATACTTAACAGAAAGTTCTACAGCTCGCTTCGCTCCTCCGACTCCTCCGATAGCCAATTTGTATCGACCCACGTTTAAAATGTTAAAAGCAATAACATGCCCGCGTCCAATCTCTCCAAGAACGTTTTCAACAGGAACTTCGGCGTCTTCAAGAACGAGCGTACGTGTAGAGGAACTTTTAATTCCCATTTTTTTCTCTTCAGGTCCTGTAGAAACACCTGGATACTCTCTTTCTACGATAAAGGCCGTGAATTTATCTCCATCTATTTTAGCGTAAACGACAAACACGTCAGCAAATGCAGAGTTGGTAATCCATTGTTTTTCGCCGTTCAAGACATAGTGAGTACCTGCTTCATTAAGTTTCGCAGTCGTTTTTGCCCCCAGGGCATCTGATCCTGAACCCGGTTCTGTCAAAGCATAGGCTGCAATTTTTTCACCTGTGGCCAGCACAGGGAGGTATTTTTGCTTTTGGTCTTCATTGCCGAAAAATACAATAGGTAATGATCCAATCCCTACATGTGCTCCATGAGTAACAGAAAAACCTCCTCCCCGGGAAAATTTTTCTGTAATTAAAGAGGAACTGATTTTGTCTAGCTGGAGTCCACCATACTCCTCCGGTACATCCGCTCCCAGCAATCCAAGATCGCCCGCTTGCTTCAGCAATTTAACAGAGTGCTCAAATTCATGGTTCTCCAGATTATCAATTTTAGGAACGACCTCGCCTAACACAAAATCCTCAGCGGTTTTAGCAATCATCAAATGTTCGTCTGTGAAATCTTCGGGGGTAATAACATCCTCAGCCGATAAATCCTCCACCATGAATCCGCCGCCCTTAATCATTTCTTTTAATTCACTCATTTGTTTTTCCTCCTCTTATAGTAACTCAAAAACTCCGGCTGCACCCATACCGCCGCCAATACACATCGTTACGACACCGAATTGCTCGTTACGCCTTTTCATCTCATGAATTAATCCTAATGTAAGCTTAGTACCCGTACATCCCAGTGGATGGCCTAGAGCAATCGCTCCCCCATTAACATTCACTTTGTTCACATCAAGTCCAAGTTCACGTATAACGCGGAGGGATTGTGAGGCAAACGCTTCATTCAATTCGAATAAGCCAATATCCTGAATACTCAGCCCTGCCATTTTCAGTGCTTTCGGTACAGCTTCAATTGGTCCTACCCCCATGATTTCAGGTTCCACTCCTGCTACAGCAAAGGAACGGAACTTTACTAGAGGCTTTAAGCCATCTGCTTCTGCTTTTTCACGATCCATAACTAGAACGGAAGCTGCTCCATCACTCATTTGCGAAGAATTCCCTGCGGTGACCGAACCTTTTACCGAGAAGGCAGGCTTCAGCTTAGCAAGGACTTCTTTTGTAGTGCCAGGACGCACCCCTTCATCCATGGAAACCATCTTTTTACTATCGATTACCTTATTGTCTTCGCCCAGTACACGATCTTCTACTTCTACCGGTACGATTTCATCGTTAAACTTGCCTTCTTGAATCGCTTTGGCTGCACGCTCATGACTTTGGACAGCGAAGGCGTCCTGGTCGTCTCTTGATATCTCGAAACGCCTTGCTACTTCCTCTGCCGTATGCCCCATAGACATATAATATTCAGGAGCATTCTTGACCAATTCAATATTCGGTTTGATCACATGTCCTCCCATAGGAATTAAGCTCATAGACTCTGCACCGCCGGCAATAGCGGTATCGTTGTGCCCGAGCATAATTTTCTCGGCAGCGTACGCGATACTTTGAAGCCCTGAAGAACAATAGCGGTTAATAGTAATGGCCGGGACCTTATGATGGAGACCAGCGAGCCCCGCAATGTTTCGTGCCATATTCATACCTTGCTCTGCTTCAGGCATGGCACATCCAATAATTACATCATCAATACTTCCTTCGTAGTTACCAGCTCTTTTTAATGTTTCTTTTATGGTTAATGCGGCAAGATCATCAGGACGTGTGTGGGCAAACGCTCCTTTTTTGGCGCGGCCCACAGGCGTCCGTGCTCCTGCAACAATGACTGCTTCCTTCACGGTTCTTCCCCCTTTAGTAATTAGTTACGAAGCGGCTTCCCTTTCATCAGCATGTGCTGCATCCGTTCTTGTGATTTTGGTTCACCGATTAAACTTAGGAATGCTTCGCGTTCCAGGTCTAATAAGTATTGTTCATCTACAAGCGTACCTTCTTTTAACCTGCCGCCTGCGAGTACGAATGCAAGTTTTTCAGCGATTTTCAAGTCATGTTCACTTGCATATCCACTTAGCAATAGTGATTTGGCACCTAACAGCATGGTGGCATATCCCTGTTCTCCAACCACCGGGACTTTTGTTCTTTTAGGTGCTGTGTAACCCGAATCAGCCAGACCGATCACCTTCTGTTTTGCATCATGCAGCAAGTGATCACCATTTGCACTAATAGCATCCAGCTGATCCAGAAAACCATTTTCTCGGGCTTCTTCAGCCGAAGTAGAAACCTTAGCCATCGCAATTTTCTCAAACACATTGTTGGCTACTTTTTGAAGATCAAAGTCGACCCCTTCAGGAATATTTCTAAGATGCTTGATGTAAAGCTCTTTATTTCCTCCGCCTCCCGGAATCAGTCCGACTCCCGGTTCTACCAGCCCCATATAAGTTTCAGGTGATGCCTGCACAGCATCAGATGGAAGACAGACTTCTGCACCTCCGCCAAGCGTCATACCAAAAGGTGCTGCTACAACTGGTTTGTCAGAGTACTTCACTTTCATAAGTGCATCCTGGAAGTTTTTAACGACCATTTCAATTTCGAAAAAGTTATAATCCTGAGCTTCCATAAGCATCATCCCAAGATTTGCACCCACGCAGAAGTTTTTACCTTGGTTTCCTATGACGAGCCCTTTGTAGTGCTGATCAACATGATCTATCGAAAAGTTAATCATTTGGATAATATCCAGCCCGATAGCATTACTTTGGGAATGGAATTCTAGACAGGCCACATCGTCTCCTATATCTATTAAGCTTGCTCCCGCATTCTTTTTGATCACATCTTTAGTTTCTTTAACTCTTTTTAAATTGATATTTTTCTTATTGAAAACCTGCTGTTTATAATCACTATTGTGGTAAAAGTAAACGTTTCCATTTTCAGCTTTATAAAACGAACCAAAACCTTCATTAAGCATATCTTCTATCCAGGCAGGGATGTTTTCACCATCCTCTTTCATCCGGTTCACGGAAGCTTGAACTCCGATAGCATCCCACATTTCAAATGGTCCCATTTCCCATCCGAAGCCCCAGCGCATCGCTTCGTCGATAGATGGAACATCATCGGCTATTTCTCCATACAATTCAGCGGAATAGAGAAGCACAGGTTTGACAATAGACCAAATTAAATCTCCAGCCGGATCGCCTTTAGCATTAACTAATGATTTAAGTTTGCGTCCGGGGCCTTTTTCTTGTTTAGCCATTTCTGTCGCTTTTGTTTTTAGTTTCCCACGAGATTCGTATTCCATGGTTTCAGGATTTAACTGCAGAATTTCACTGCCATTTTTACTCCTTTGTTTCAGGAAGAAACCTTGACCGCTTTTTGAACCCAACCAGCCTTTTTCCAGCATATGGTTCATAAATTCAGGAATTTCAAAAGCTTTTTTCTCTTCTCCTTCTACTTGATCGTGAACATTATTGGCTACATGAATAAAGGTATCCAGGCCAACTACATCCAATGTTCGGAAAGTCGCACTTTTTGGCCGGCCGATCATAGGGCCGGTGACAGAATCAACTTCCCCGACGCTATATCCTTTCTCAAGCATTTTCTGTACGGTAACGAGTAAACCATACGTACCAATTCGGTTGGCAATAAAATTAGGTGTATCTTTAGCTTCCACTACGCCTTTGCCAAGTACGTCTTCTCCGAAAGTTTTTATAAATTCAAGAACTTCAGGATCCGTATCTTTAGTAGGTATCACTTCCAGCAGCTTCAAATAACGCGGCGGATTAAAGAAATGAGTCCCTAGGAAATGCTTTCGAAAATCTTCACTGCAATCAGCTGACATGGCTTCAATGGATATTCCTGAGGTATTGGAACTAACAATAGCTCCCTGCTTTCTATACTGATCCACGCTAGCTAACACTTTCTTTTTAATTTCTAAATTTTCCACAACTACCTCGATAACCCAGTCGACTTCACTAAGTCTTTCCATATCATCACTCATGTTACCGGTTTCAATTAAATTCAAGCTTTCTTTACTGGTAAGCGGAGAAGGATTTTGTTTCTTTAAGGCCTCTTTATTCATCGAAGATATTCGGTTTCTCACCGCTTTATCATCAAGTGTTAATCCCTGCTTTTTCTCACGATCGTTCAGTTCGCGAGGAGTAACGTCGAGCATAAGTACTGGAATTCCGATATTTGCTAAGTGTGCTGCTATCCCGGCCCCCATGACACCAGACCCCAAAACAGCTGCACGCTTTATTTTACGATTCATACTATGTCCCCCTATCCATTTGAATGAATACTCATTCATTTTATAATCAAAAAAATAAATGTTGCTAAGTTCGTATCTATTACTAATATAAATTATTTTCTGACATTTCGCAATCCTTTTTTCTACATTATCTTGGAAATAATTCCTTCAAAATAAGATGCTTTATTTTAATCTTAGTATCCATTATATAGCATATGCCCTAAAAAAGTTCACCAGGTAAAGAGCAGATTGTTCCTCTTACTTTCAGTATCATTCATTCCGATAATAGTAAAACTCTTATGAAAAGCTCAGATAGTGTTTATCATAAGCAAAAAGAATAGCCGTTTCATAACAGAGTTATTGTTATGAAACGGCTTTCGGAGTTGTTTATTTTCCAAACACACCTTTTAAAACAAAGGCTACGTTAGCTGGACGTTCAGCTAAGCGACGCATGAAATAACCATACCAATCATTTCCGTAAGGTACGTAAACTCTCATTTTGTAACCCTCTTTCACAAGCTCCTCTTGTCTTTCTACTCGGATACCATAAAGCATTTGAAATTCAAACTGGTCATTCGATATATTTTCCTCTCCCACTAATCGTTTTGTATATTCGATAATAGCATCGTCGTGGGTCGCAACAGCTGTATAGTTTCCATTTAGAAGGTGCATTTTTATAATTTTTTTATAGTTCTCATCCACATCTTTCTTTTCGGGAAATGCAACTTTAGGAGACTCTTTATAAGCTCCCTTCACTAAACGGAGGTTTGGGTCATACTGATTGAGATCCTCTACATCTTCCGCCACTCGATAAAGATATGCTTGAAGGACGGTACCAATGTGATCATAGTCAGCACACAGTTTCTTAAAAATCTCAAGCGTTTTATCACATCGCTCATGGTCTTCCATATCAATTGTTACAAAAACATCTTCTTTCTCTGCCACATCCAGAATACGGCGCATATTCTCCATTACGAGATCTTCTGAGATATCCAGCCCCATGGACGTAAGCTTTAATGAAAGTTGTGAATCCAGACGGTGCTCGCCTATTGCTTTAATAGCTTCGATACATCCATCAGCAGCTTCACGAGCCTCTTTTTTACTGTCAATAAACTCACCCAGGTGATCGATTGTCACTGACATACCCTTATTATTGAGTTTTTGAATCGTATCCACGGCATTTGGAATCGTTTCACCCGCTACAAATCGACCTGCGCCAAATCGAAGACCGTATTTTTTAGCTAACTTTGTAAAGAAACGATTTTTGGAGAGAAACAAAAAGAAATTTCGTAATATTTGTTCCATCACACATCCCCCTACTACCAATTTTATCTCTTTGGTCCTTCAATAAATGTAAGAAAATTAAGACTTGTAAACGAAAACACACTTTTATTTTATCATCTTTTAAGAAAAATGGGTATAAATTCAAAGAACGGCAGTCGGTTTTTGCAGGTTTTTCCATAAATATGGATTTATATATAATAGAAAATAATCTTTTTGGAATACTACAAATGACTTTATAAGGAGGTAGAGATAATGCAACACCAGCAAAACCAACCATCGTCTATGCAGCAGGCTCAGCCAATGGCGCAAGTCCCAGAAGTCGTAAGTACGAAAGACCAGCTTTACATTACGGATATGCTTTCTTGGAATTTGAACGCCTGTAAAAAAGCTCATTTCTTTGCGCAAAACTGTCAAACTCCTGAAATCCAAGCAGCATTAGAAGAAGCCGGGCAGATGCATCAACGCCATTACAATAAGATCCTGACGCATCTGGAAACTCAACCCCAAAAATCTAATTAACGAATGGAGGTCCATTTAGTGAATCAAACATCAAGCAAAATACAAAACCCTGAAACATCCGTCCCTAAAACACCGCAGATGAATGAGCGTGATTTCTTAAATGATCAATTAACCACAGAAAAATACATGACCGCTTCTTATAACATTGCCTTAAATGAAGCAAGTAATCAGGCGCTTTACCAGGACCTAGCGACGATTTTTAAAGAAACTCAAGATTGTCAGAGAAACCTTTACAATCTAATGTTTAAAAACGGCTGGTACGCTGTTGAACAGGAGCAGCAGCAAAAGGTTCAGCAGTCGTATCAGCAGTTCACAGGCTATAAATCTCAGCTTCCTTACACCGTGCAATAACCTTATTATTAGAAATGGTAAATCTTTTAAAGGATAAGCCTCTTGGGGCAGGTTATGCTGGGGACGCTTCCCTTCACAAGGCAGAGCCAAAACTGTGTGTTAAACAATCTAACGCTTATCTTTAATAATCAGCACAAAAATTTACCAGGGTCTTTTATAAATAAAAAACACCCGGCTTTTACAGCCGGGTGTACAAGTTTATCCTACCGCTTCATATCCTTGTGCTTCAATTGCTTCCTTCATCATTCCCTTAGAAACATAAGCCTCATCATACATAACATCGACTTTACCACTGCTTAAGTGTACCTCTACGCCGTGAACCCCTTCTAATTTCTCAAGAGAATCCTTTACTGTTTTTTCACAGTGTTCACAACTCATTCCATTCACTTCTAATGTTAAATCCATTATTACACAACCTTTCTATTTTATTTGCTGATTGAAATATATTCTGAGTAGTGAGTTAAATCTTCATGCTTACGCGTTTAACTCCTCTTAGAATTACTATTCCACAATTTACTGATGGAATAACATCTCAGGACTTATTTTTTGGACCTCTATTATAAAGGCTGACAATAAGCGTATTAAATTATAAACTGAAAGAGCCTAGAACTCATTTTGTATTGAGATTTATCCTTGTATAGTTAGGAGATTTTATTTTGAGAAAATACATATACTTAGGTATCTCCTTTGGAGGGGGAGCGGGTGCGAGCTTACGTTATATGATTTCAATTCTATTTCCCTCCTATGGAAGTTTTCCTTACGGTACCTTCATAGCAAATATGCTCGGCTGCTTTCTTTTAAGCTTTATGTATCAATTTTTCTTTAGATTCTTTACAAATGCCCGGGTCCTGCAGAAGGCTGTAACGACCGGTTTTATTGGCTCTCTTACTACCTTCTCAGCCTTTTCTACTGAGTTTGTGCAATTACTGTCATTGAACACTTATTTAGCATTATTCTACATAGTGGCGACATTCCTGCTTGGTGTAAGCTTGACCCTACTTGGTTCCCTGTGGGGAAAGAAGTGGTTTATATGAGTATTTTTCTCGTATTTATTGGCGGAATGGCTGGTGCCGTGGCTCGTTTTGAAGTAAGTAATCTTTTGAATAACAAAAGCGATTACCCTTTAGGTACAGCAGTTTCTAATATTTCAGGTGGAGTACTCCTGGGGATTCTTATTCGCCTTCAGGAATTAGTGGGGCTTGAAGAGTGGTTGTGGCTGCTGCTGGCTACTGGATTCTGCGGAGGTTATACTACCTATTCTACTTTCAGTTACGAAATCTTTCATTTATTGGAACAGGGTCAGTGGAAGAAAGGATTATTATATGCAGGGAGCTCTCTTATATTAACTGTAGCTGGCCTCTTTTTCATTCTCTTTGTTTGAGTACAAATATAATGCCCTGTAAAAGAGGATTTGCCTTACAAAGGCCACCATAATGCTACTAGGAGAAATTACTTTCAATGTCAATTTTAGGAATCCGCACCAATGATCGTAAAACCAATCGAGTAGGAGGAGGTGACTAACCTCCGTCCTCTCACACCACCGTACGTACGGTTCCGTATACGGCGGTTTCATAAAATTCAACGTGCATTCAATGATTTCAAACCCATACGTTGCCAATAGTGAT
>NZ_JBQQCN010000016.1:0-100793 GCF_052246795.1 Halobacillus sp. K22
CTACGACTACTTCACTTGCGCTGGCTGTAATGGTTGTTGTCCCTATAATTGCAAAAGTTGCTGCTATTGAAAGAATGGTTTTTTTCATGATATTTGCCTCCTTATTTGCTAAACAGATCTCGTCTCTGTTTAAAATCACATCTCCTACCTTAACACCTCACAGTTGTATCTCAATAACAGGACGACAACAATCATTTTTCAATGATTACATTTGTTTCACACACATGTAATATTTTCCTTAATTACTAAAAAAATAATACGGCTGTGCCCATAAGGACAGTGCCGTATTATTTCTTTAGTTATTTAGTTTGTTAGTCGATATTATTCATATACGGTTACTTCTACGTCTTTACGACCGAAGTCTAATGCATCATCCTGGTTAGGAATAAATACGTCAATGCGATCATTCTTAATAGCGCCGCCAATATCTCCGGCTACGGCTTTTCCGTATCCTTCAACATACACTTCAGAACCTAGTGGAATAACGTCCGGATCAACAGCGATAACCTTGCGATCTGGATTCGCTCTTAGATCAATGCCTGTATAAGTCGTACCTGAGCACCCTTCACAGAATGCTGTATATGCGGTAGCTTCCATCGTTAGTGTTTTAGCTACGTCATCACCAGAGGACTCTTCAGAGCCAGAGGCTTGTACATCTTCGGATTCTGAATGATCTTCTTCGTTTTCTTCTGTATTATTCTCTGTGTCACCGTTAATTGTAAGCGTCTGGTCCGGGAAAATCAGGTTAGATGATAAATCATTTGCGTCTTTAAGCTGCTCCACAGAAACCCCTTTTTCCTGACCAATGCCCCAGAGGGTGTCACCTTTATCTACGACTACTTCACTTGCGCTGGCTGTAATGGTTGTTGTCCCTATAATTGCAAAAGTTGCTGCTATTGAAAGAATGGTTTTTTTCATGATATTTGCCTCCTTATTTGCTAAACAGATCTCGTCTCTATTTAAAATCACATCTCCTACCTTAACACCTCACAGTTGTATCTCAATAACAGGACGACAACAATCGTTTTTCAATGATTACATTTCTTTCACATGCATGTAATATTTTCCTCGATAATGAAAAACCTAGTTAAACCTCCCTGGTGACTTTCCAGTAAAGCTCCCATTACTGGAAGACTCAGTTTCGAGACTTTTGTTAGAATTAGGTCCTGCGGGGGACGATTCCGCTTTCCGTGGGCATGGGGTAAGCTTCCTCAGGCTTCGCCTTCCGGGATCTTACCGATCATGTTCATCCCACAGGAGTCTACATCGTCCCCCTCCGGACCTTGCGATATATGGAGCTCGAAATCTTGTTCAAAACGCCCGGTATATGATGGAGATAAACTTTTAACAATGAGCGTATACAGTGGATAATCCCCGCTATATAAGCGTTTGAGAGGGCCAAGCACCTTCTAACGCTTATAAAAGGGTCCGTTCGTTTTTCAACCATAGGCTGGCGAAGGGAACGACGAGACTCCCGCGGGAGAAGGAGTTAGGCGAGACCCCACAAGGAGTGGTAACGACTGAGGAGACTTGCCAGTTCCCCCGCAGGAAAGCGAGTTGTTCCCGTAGTCAGCCACTCTCTTTATTAGCAACGGACCTGGAATATCTCGAAATCGAGCCTTCAACTAACCGGCCCTTTAGTTTAAGAAGTTGAAAAATTAACAATAACGTTTAATAGAAACAATTAAAAAAGAAAAAAACGATGCCCAAAAGGACATCGTTGTATTATTTTATTAACTATTCAGTTGTGTGTAGTCATCATTATTCATATACGGTTACTTCAACGTCTTTACGGCCAAACTCAAGAGCGTCGTCCTGGTTAGGAATAAATACGTCAATGCGGTCATTCTTAATAGCGCCGCCAATATCTCCGGCTACGGCTTTTCCGTATCCTTCAACATATACTTCAGAACCTAGTGGAATAACGTCCGGATCAACAGCGATAACCTTACGATCTGGATTCGCTCTTAGATCAATACCTGTATAAGTCGTACCTGAGCACCCTTCACAGAATGCTGTATATGCGGTAGCTTCCATCGTTAGTGTTTTAGCTACATCATCACCAGAAGTTTCATTTGATTTAGAAGTTTCTTCTTTCGTTTCTTCTTTAGCTTCTTCTTCCTCTTCAGAAGATTCAACATTTGTAGAAGCTGCCTGCGTTCCTTCAACAACTAATTCTTGTCCAGGATGAATAAGGTCAGAAGATAGATCGTTCCAGGATTTCAATGAATCTACTTTTACTTCATAATCCTGGCCGATACCCCATAAAGTGTCTCCAGAGTTAACTGTGTATAGTTCATCACTTGATGTTGATTCATTTGATTCATTGCTTTCTTCTTGTCCACTGATTTGAATAGTTTGTCCAGGATGGATCAAGTTAGAAGATAGATCATTGATGTCTTTAATGTCTTCAACAGACACCCCATACTCTTGACCAATGCCCCAAAGTGTATCTCCTCTATCAACCACAGTTTCCTGTGCGCTAGCTGTAATTGTTGTAGATGCCATAATCATTAAGATCGCTGCTATTGAAAATAATGTTTTTTTCATAATTAATGCCTCCCTGAGTTAACAGTCGAATTTTTTCTCTCTGTCTTAAATAACAACTCTAACTTTACCCACCTGGGAGGCAAACAACAATAACAGGACGACAACAATTATATATCAAATGTTACACTTTTTTTACACGGTTGTAATAATTCCGGTTATATTGGCGAAACACCCTATCATAACGGGATTTTTCCACCAAATATTGTAAGCGCTGTCATTGTTGTTTATAATAAATAAAACTATTCTGACAAAGGCGGGGGTTTCATGTTACAAGAAAAGACACGAGCACATAATTACGCAAAACCCTATTCTGAAGATGATATAGGATCTACTTATCTGCACCGTCAGTACCGTACCGATCTACGTCAACTCTCTGAAAAAGACTACAATAAGTTTGTAACTTTAAGTACGGTCAGGGACTGGTCTCAACTGTCCTGGAAGGATGTAGGTAAACCCTATGAAGTAGATGCTTCTGCCAAAGAAAGACAGGAGTGGGAGGCAAAAAACAAGCGAGATATGGATCCTCACACTTCCTGGACGCTATTTAACAAATCCTTTCATGAATGGTTTATTAAAGATGTTCCCAAGGAGATGGGGAATTCTAAACATCATTTCCTAAAAAGCCTCGGTACTTTTAAACCTTCCGAAGTTAAGCAAGCCCTTGGAGAAGTCGTTCAACTTCAACTTTGGAATTATATCCACCGTGTTCAGGATGGAATTTGGGATCCCAGAGGGAAACGTGCACTATTTGAAGGACTTCACTTAAACAGCCCTCGCCTATTATTTTTAGGGGCCGCTGAAGGGTACGAAGCCATGCAGCTTGGAGCGATGTATCCAGGAGCAGAAATTGTAATGGTGGATTACGACGAATATTGCAAGACGACTAGGTTTAAAGAATTTCCTGATAGCTATCCATTTTTAGGTGAGAATCCACGTACAGGACACCCTGCTGTCTATTATAAAGATGACTTAAACATAGAGTATACCGTTGAGGATATTCGCAGGCTTGATTTCAATAAGGAGTTTGACATTGTGCTTTCTGTTGGACTGCTTGAACACTTTCCAGACGAATATAAACATGAGGTTGCTGATTGGCACCGACGTTTCCTTAAGCCAGGTGGTTACGCCATTATGACAACTCCTAGAAATCAAATTCGGTCGCGATTATACTACCGTATAATGGCGGATGTTATGAATCATACGTACCGTGAGCTTATGACAGTAGAGCAAATGGGTTATATATGTACGAAAACGGCTTCGATATTTTAAGGCATGGTTATATAAAAGTTCATAACGGGCTAGTTTGTCAGCCTCGTTAAGCTATACAAAAAAGGACCTTTAGCGGTCCTTTTTTTGTAGCTATTCTTTCACCCTATTGCAGTAGATATACATTGCTCTCTGTAAAAAATCTGCATATCCAGCCTTCATTTGATCGATATTCTTAGTGAACCTCGGGTCACTTACATACATATCCGCAAGGCCCCTGAATATATCTAAGTGACATTCATAGAAATATTTTGATATATGCTTGCGCTTTTCATCTATAAGGCGTTGCACTTCTAAATCGGCTGGCCCTTGGTCCATCCGTGCTATAATTTTCCTGTCAATTTCCGCTCCTTCTTCCTGAATGTTTTTCCAATCCTCTTCCGAGTATGACTTTGTTCTATTTTTAGATTCCTGGTAGGCTTCAGTTTCTCCCCACCGCTTTTTAACTTCTTGCTCGTACATTTTCTCATGTTGTTCAATTTGACTTTTATCAAATGGCTGGAAACGGTCACGGTTTGTCATATGATTTCCTCCTTCCAATGATTGAAGTGTCTGATCTACTGATAAAATGATGCGTTCCAAACGTCTGCTTTTCTCTAATAGGATCTTCTTATGGCGCCTTAAAACCTTTTCCTGATCGAAATCAGGAGCTTCTAAAATTTTTTTGATTTTAGATAATGAAAAGTCCATTTCTCTAAAGAAAAGAACCTGCTGCAGTCGTGCTATATCTTTTTCACTATAATAACGATAACCGTTCGACTTCACTTCCGACGGACTTAAAAGCCCTATATCATGATAGTGGTGCAGAGTACGAACACTAACACCTGCAAGACTTGCTACCTCCTTAACTTTATACATGGTGATCACCTCAATTCAGAGTCTATGGTATGACGCAGCGTAAGGGTCAATGATTTATTTATATATCTTGAGAAAAATTCACGGCCCACATCTTCTCTGTGTCGCGGGCACAAAACTTTGAGGAAGTTTTAAAAAAAGTTATAATAAGTGTAAGTAAACAAATGAGGGCGGGGTATTTATGCAAATCCATAAGGTCATTCAACCAGCTAAATTAAATAGCATCCATATTCACCATACATCCCCGGTTTATAAAGTTTATTATGACTATTTGAAAGAAAAAAGCAGCACCGAAGCAGCAGGTTTCACCAGGGAGTTCTGTCACCACTCCAGGCCTTCCCGCTTGGAAGACCAACTGGCATTGGCAGAATTTCTATACATGAATGATTTCTTCAAGGAACTGGAACATCACTTGAAAGAAAATTATATGCATAAAGACGTTAAAAAGCTCTACCGTATAATTCTAGACCGAAAAAAGCGGCCCTTGACTGTTCACGATATTAAGCCTATGGAAGAGCTTTCTTTCGAACATCCTTCTCTAAAATGCCTTCATCTTTTCCTTCTTGTTTACGCACACTATGATATTAAAAAATATGCTGGAATGGATAAGTTCACAGAAGAAATTCAAACCGCTTTATTTACGATCAATGAACCACTTTTTCACTATTACATGAAACTACGGTTCGATGAACTAGCTTTCCAACATTATTGGAAAGCCAACCACTTGGTTCTGGCAAGGAAATTTGCTTACAAATATATAAATTCCGGGCTTGCTCCAAGAAAAAAAATAATGATGCACCACAATCTAGCTTTATGTTATAGCTTTGAGAATTACGAAGCATCTATGGATTATGCAGAAAAGACGGTAAGTATTGCGAAAACTAATGGTTACCCTCATGCTGCTCAAGTGACTCGTGACCATACCATTCCATTTATCTCTGCGTTTCACCAAAAGTCTGCGCAAATGACTTCCAATGATCCTACCGAGAATGCTCATTTACTACTTTCACGTGGTCAACGAGAGGAAGCTATTAGTATTCTTTCCACATTACCTTCCTTAACCCCTTTCCAACAGTCTTATTTAGGTTTGGCGGAAAGGAATTTACCACTTTTACGTAAAGCAAAAGATAGATTTATTAATGACTACAACGATCATTTCTTTGCCCAATTACCGGATCATTATATGAAACGGGTACTTAAGATCGTATAGAAGCTGAGTGTATCCAGACAGCTTCTTTTTTTATGTAATAAACAATATAGACTATTTATCCTTTAAAGGGATTTATTAGCAGAGTGTAGAATAATTGAAGTTACAATAAATTTACTAAAGAGGTTGGATAATATGAATATGTATTGTCAAAGCGCCTTTCATCAATTAGAAGTAGTCATTGCGTCTATTTCTGAAATAGCTGGACAGTTAACAGAAGAAGAGCTTACTTTAAGGCCAACAGAAGAAAAATATTCAATTGGAGAACTATTGGAACATCTATCGCTCATTCCGGCAGCTGATGGAATGATTGCTGAGAGCGCTTCTGAGGAAGAAATGAACGCCTTCTATCAATCCTATTCTTTACATTCAAAAGAGGAGATTCTTGAAAGATTATTCGATCACTTTTCGCAATTGAAGACACAATATGAGAATTATACTGACGAGGATCTCCATACGGAAAGCGTCTCATGGTGGGGAGTAACTTACACCCGGTATGAATGGCTTCTTCAAATCATTGCCCATATGTATCATCACCGGGGCCAGCTTCATGCTATGCTCGTTCATTCCTACCATAAAGATCCCGAAATCTTGCTATTCGAATAAAGGTATATAATAACACCTCAGCCCATCCAAAATCTGGATGGGCTGAGGTGTTTATTTTTAAGATAAATAAGTAATTGGGAGCTTTTCTTCTATAGCTCTTCCATTTTCATTGTGAACATAGTAGGCTTGCGCGTTTTTTCTGGAACTGATTGCCCTTGTTACATCTGTATCCAAGATATGAAGTGCTGCACCATCATCCAATGCGTATCCCGGTTTTATATTCTTGTTAATAATATTATTTGTATAAGCCTTACGTCGGTTTACTTCTCCATCATAATGAGGACAGCAACTCCCTTCAATAAACCCGAGACAATCCAGTGGTCTAAGTTTGTCTCCATAAGAGTCCGTCAATCCCTGCTGGAACCAGCAGATAGCTCCCGCACTTAATCCGGCCAGGACAACCTGTTGTTCCCAAGCTTCTCTGAGGATTTTCTCCAATTCCCATTCTTTCCAGAGCGCCAGCATATTTTTAGTCGAGCCTCCACCCACGTAGAGAATATCTTTGGTTAATATAAATTCTCTTAGGTTATGTGGAGGATTAAACAATGACAAGTGACTTGGGGTACAATCCTCGTTCTCAAAAAATTGATAAAACTTTTCAATATAATTTTCCGAGTCTCCACTTGCAGTAGGAATAAAACAAATAGAAGGGTTCTTTACTTTGGACTGTCGTAATATGTATTGGTCCAGACCAGGATTATCATCTTCCATAGAAAATCCTCCGCCGCCCATTGCAACGATTTGTTTCATACCTGTCCCACCTTTAACACTTTTATCCACCTCAGGTCATCCAGAATCTGGATGACCTGAGGTGGTGGTTTAATTACTTTCTTCTTTTGTTTTTCGGCTTGCCTAAGGATGTTTGAATATCTTCTTTATAAGCGTAGGAGAACAATAATGACACCAGGATTCCTCCGCCAATTAAGTTACCTATACTTGCTGGTATAAGGTTAAAGAAGATGTATTCATACCATTCATACTTATCAGAAGAGAGGATTCCCACACTAAAGTACCCCATGTTAGCGGCACTGTGCTGGAAGTTACCGGCTACGAATAAAACAACAGGCAGCATGGTTCCCAGAAATTTACCTGTAATATCACGAGCCGCCGTAGTTAGAAAGGCTGCCATACCAATCAGCCAGTTGGCTATAATACCTGAGACTAAAATTTCAAACCATCCCTTGATTCCATGATCCATGAACTTCATCTTTTTATCCAAATACAACGAAAGCTCCGTATAGAATGGATCTGATAATGATGCGGACAATTGAATAAGCCCTGCTACCATAAATGCCCCAAGTATATTCCCTATATAAGCAGAAGCCCAGAATTTATAAATATTGGCTTTCATTAAACCTGCTTTATTAAAAAGATAAGAGGGAAGCAATACGTTGATTTCCGTAAATAATACGGAACCTGAAATGAACACCATCGCATAACCGGCAGCAAACCCCAAACCGGAAAGCAGATGATATACGCCCTGCGTTTCTACCCCCATAGCAAGCAATACTGAAAATATTGCTCCAAATGTCATAAACGATCCTGCTGTGATCGCCAGTAAAAATTGGGCGCGAAATGGTTTATTTAAATGGTCCCGGCCTTTCTCCCCAAACTCATCTACGATTTGAGATGGAATATAAAACTGCCGGCCAGGCCGATCAATTTTGCCATTGGAAGAAGTATCTGTTTCTTTAGTTTCATGTTCTTCTTCTATTTTTTTCTCATTGTTAGCCACATATATCCCTCCAATGATTCTGATATTCCCATTATCTCTCCTAAATAATCCTACTCCGAATAACTTTTATCATAGTGGTGCACATTAAGGTTAAACCATAATTGTGCAAAGGAGTATGGATATGCCGAGAGATCAATTTTGCCTTGCTTGTGATGGAGAAGGTTTGCTCATGGATGATGAAGAGTGGAAATATACATGTAAGGTCTGTGGAGGAAGTGGCTATAGACCTCAAGAGGGATCAGTTTATAATAGAGAACCTGCAGACGTTGACGTAATGAATCGATACCTGGATTAATTGAAAATAGCGCTGGTAATCCAGCGCTATTTTCATGACTGCAGCCATTTATGTTAAATCCATCTTTAGGCTCGTAAGCTAAAAAAGGACAGGCCCTTAATCCCCGTTCTTTTTCAACCATACTTAATAACTTTCAATACTGCTTTCCCCATCTGTAGGTTTCTTTGATTTTCTAACCAGTGCAACAATACCTGCTATCAAGTAAGCTACCCCGGCAAATATACCAAGACCTAATGTTCCAAATGTCATAATAATCGCTGTGACAATTAATATGATGCCTGCCGCTTTTGGTTTCTTATCTCCTTTAAGAAATACAATTGATAAAATCCCTAAAGCAATCGCTACTAGAGCGGCTACCATGACGACTATCGTAAAGGTTCCCATTGCATCAAGCATCTGATTAACATTAATTGCCCCGTTCCCCTCCATTTCAGGGGATGAATTCATAACGTTCTCCAGTTCCTGCCTAAATTGAGGGTTATCTTTATTACTTAAGAAAATACCGCTCAACAGAATAGGAAGACCATATAGTACGATTCCAATAACAGTAAGTACAATTTCAGCTGTTCGTTTCATTTTTTTCTCTCCTTTATTTGGTTAATTGCTTGCCACATCTCTTTTCGTGAAAAAGGTCCAGGCAAGTATAACAAAAATTACGTAGTACACGACTAAAACAGCTACAGAAAATCCTAGTGTTTGTTCATTGAACATAGGATTGCCTTCCAGATACATAGTTAAGTCCGTGTTAGCAAATAGAATGTATTTTGCCCATTCCCTTTCCATTAAAAAGAGCACAATGGAGTTTCCAGCCATCATTAAGAAGATAGCAACACCTATGGCTAATGAACTATTTCTAAAGACCGCAGAGATCATAAAAGCAAAAGTTGCCATTACTAATAAGTTTACAGAACTAAGTAGATACATTGAAACGGTATGCTGAAAAATTGACGCTTGTTGAATCTCTCCTGCCTGGCGAAATAAATAAGTCTGTGAAATGCTGTCAATCCCAAACAGCGCTGCCCCTACAATAAATGAAAGAGCATACAAACAGATAAGCATCGTTCCAGCGAATAAGAGCACAGAAACATATTTAGACAGCAAAATTTTGGTTCTCGAAATAGGTCTAATCAATAACAGCTTTATAGTTCCCCACTTAAACTCATTAGCTATCATGCCGGCTGCAACGATAATTGTAAACAAGCTGATGATTGATATTAAGTTCCGGTTGGTTTGCACGAAATCCCAAACATCATATCCGGAAGGCTTAATGTCGTTTTGAATGCGGTATTCATTCATTTCAATATCTGTGTACCCTGGATATTGAATCTGTTCCCTTTCTTCACCTGGCTCGGGCGGCCCCTGCTGCTCCTCTTTCAACTGCGTATTCTGTTCCTGCAACTCTTGCTTCCAATTTTCCCCTGTAGGACCTTCTCCACTAATCATCGTATTATCAACTTTCATAAGAACACCGAACCCAATAACCAATACCCCGAGAATAATGAGCATAATCCAAGTAGCTATTTGAGAATAAAGCTTCATTTGTTCATTTCGTACTAATTGTAAAAAGTTATTCAATGGAATTCTCTCCTATCAAGTCCAGGAATTTGTCCTCTAATGTCGAACGATTGACATGGACACTATAAATATTCACCCCTTCTTTAACCAGTCCGCTTATAATTCCCGGTATTTCTTCACGTGTACTGTTAAAGGTCACTGTGTTACTATTCAACTGGACAGGCGAGTCCAGCTTTTGTTTCAAGAATTCATAGACCCGGTCCACTGGGGAGGCTTCAAGCGAAACTTCTTTTGTATCTGTTTGCTGAAGAGCATCCTCAACAGACTGGATAGAAATTAATTCTCCATTTTTGATAATTCCAATCCGGTCGCACATCATTTCCATCTCTGAGAGGATGTGACTGGAAACAATAACCGCTACGTCTTCTTCAGCAGCCATGCGACGTATATAAGCTCTAACCTCCCGAATCCCTGCAGGATCTAATCCATTAGTCGGTTCGTCTAAAATAAGAATGGAAGGGCTATGTAAAAGTGCTTGCGCAATGCCGAGACGCTGCCTCATTCCTAAAGAATATTTACCTACTTTGTCCTTGATTCTGTTTTCAAGGCCAACTAGGCGAATGACTTCCTGAATTCGTTCCTTTGTAATTCCGGGAATCATGCGGGAATAGTGTAATAAGTTTTTCCAACCACTCATAAATGGGTACATTTCTGGATTTTCCACTATTCCACCCACGTGGCGTATAGCTTTTTTAAAATCCTTATTTACACTGTGCCCCTGTATGATGACGTCTCCGTTTGTCATATCCATCAAACCAACCATCATTCGAATAGTGGTCGTCTTACCTGCTCCGTTAGGACCCAGGAAACCGAATACTTCTCCGCTGTAAATTTCAAAATCAAGCCCTTTAATAATCTTTTTATTTTTTATTGTTTTACTGACATTCTTCAACTGCATGACAGATTGAGACAAATAAACCCCTCCTTAATTATTCTCACTTTTGTACTACGTAAAAAACAGACAAGTTGTTTCATATTTTTATAATTTATTACAGAAACTCAATGATATTTCCCGGGAAATTTCGAGAATTACTGCAACTCAGGCATCTTTCTTTTACCTCCTGCGCTTACAATTATACGACTTACACCCATTGAATAGACATTCCACTCACTTCCCCTTTCTTCCTTAACAATGGATGGAGTTTCTTATTTTTGATAAACTAGAGATTAACGGAGTATGGAGGGGGAATCGAAATGAAGATTGTATCAATTGAACCAACGCCCAGCCCAAACTCAATGAAAATCAATCTGAATGAGCACTTACCTGACGGTGAAACTCATAACTATAAGAAAGGGGACGACTTGGATGGCGCCCCGGATTTTATAAAAAGATTATTTGAGATTGAGGGGGTAAAAGGCCTTTACCATGTGACTGACTTTATTGCACTTGAGCGAAATGCCAAGATCTCCTGGGAACAGATTCTACCGGAAGTAAGAAATACACTTGGCTCATCTTCAGAAATCGAGACACTAAATGAAAACGCATCGTCAGAGAATCTCGACGATACGTTTGGAGAAGCCAAAGTATTTATTCAAATGTTTCGTGGTATTCCTATGCAAGTTAAGCTTGAAGATGGCGAAGAAGAGAAACGTGTGGGTCTTCCGGAGAGATTTATGGAGGCAGCAATGAAAGCAGCCCCAGCTTCTCCAAATATGATCATGGAACGTAAATGGGCTGAACAAAGCCCCCGTTTTGGAGATACTTCAGAGATTGGCGAGCAAGTAAAAGACGAATTATCAGCAAGTTACGATCAAGAACGACTAGAATCCCTTGTTAAACAAGCGTTTGATCAAGACGCAGATTATGTGGAACCCACTGAGAAAACGTCGAGGATAACGCTGGAAACATTGGATCATGAGGACTGGAAAGTTCGTTATGCTGCTCTCGACCGTATGAACCCCACTGCCGAGGACTACGCCATTTTAGATAAAGCTTTAGATGACAGCAAAGCCTCTATTCGAAGGTTAGCTGCTGCTTACCTTGGGATGATAGAAGAAATAGAAACTCTGCCCTTTCTTTACAAAGCATTGAATGATAAGACCGTCACAGTCAGACGGACAGCAGGGGATTGTATTTCAGATTTAGGTTTTAAAGAAGCCATGCCGCGAATGATTGATTCACTGGCTGACCCTAATAAACTTGTACGATGGCGTGCTGCTATGTTCTTGTATGAACTTGGGGATGAATCTGCACTCCCTGCTTTAAGGAAAGCAAAAGACGATCCTGAGTTTGAAGTGAAAATGCAGATCAATATGGCTATTGAACGAATTGAAGGCGGCGAAGACGCTAAGGGGTCTGTGTGGCACCAAATGACTCAGGCTACAAAACAAAAACCACAATAGGAGGATTACGTATGAATCCATATGAAGCTTATATGAAAGAAATTTCCCAGCCAATGAGAGATGAACTGACCAATGCAGGCTTCACAGAATTAACGACACCAGAAGAAGTAGATGAATTCATTGCATCTACAAAAGGGACATCGCTGGTCGTCATTAATTCCGTCTGCGGGTGTGCCGCAGGTCTTGCTCGCCCAGCAGCAAGAGAATCTCTTCAAAATGATCATAAACCCGATCATTTAGTAACTGTATTTGCTGGTCAAGATCGTGAAGCAACATCACGAATGCGAGAATATTTGGAAGGCTATGAACCATCATCTCCATCTATGGCTTTACTAAAAGACGGGCAAGTACTTCATTTTATCCCGCGTGAAGAAATTGAAGATTATGAAGTAGAAGAGATCGTAGAAAACTTAACAACTTCTTATAATCAATACTGCTAATGCGTAAGGCGGCCATTTAAAAGGCCGCCTTTTTTTAGGTTGGTGTTACTGCAGGATTGCTTGAAGCTGAATTATCATCTTCAGCCTTAATGAATTTCATAACAATTATTATTAACAAGACCCCTATTATGCCCGCACTAATATAACTGATGTTTAATAATTCTTTCATGACCAGTGACATAACCGGGGGACCAGCAGCTACCCCTATAAACCTTGAGGAACTGTAAAAAGAAGTGATCGTCCCTCTTTCTTCCTTTTCAATTCCTTCTGTAATAAGGGCATCTAATGTTGGGAGCATGGCTCCTATGGCAATACCAAGAACGCTGGTGACAATGAGAAGAAGAAAAAGCTGCTTATTTACATAGCCTACAAAGATTACGCTCGCTGATATGCCGGCTAAGGACAGAAGAATGACCTTTTTCATCGTCTTTGTCTCCCCTTTTATTTTCTTTCCAGTTACGAAGGAAGCGATGCAAAGAAAAAATAAAGGGACAGCAAGAACAAAACCTTTCTTTACTCCATATATATCATGAACTTTCTCTAATATATCTGATAAGAAGAAAAGTACACCAAATAAGATAAGCATGGCGTAGATTCCTAATAAGAATACAGGATACAACCATTTCCCTTCCTGTTTGAAAATCTTTTTTGTGTTTTTTAGAAATTCCTTTAACTTTTTAGGCTCCTCCTTTTCACCCTTGGGAACCTTAATGAAAAAGAAAACCAGAAGGATAGATATTAAACTAAAAAAGGAGATAGAAAAGAATGGTAAAAACCATAAGAAAGCAGCAAACGCTGCGCCGAGAATTGGACTTAATACTTTACCAAATGTATTGGACGTTTCAATCAAACCTAGACAGGAACTGGTCTTTTCATCATCATCTTTGTACAAATCACCTACAAGTGGAAGAATAATCGGGGTAGCTCCCGCTGCTCCCATCCCCTGAAGAACTCGTCCGATAATGATCCATATAAATGGGTCACTCATTTTCCATGAGGCAAATCCTGCTATTACTCCTCCTATAAAAGCTAAAATCAAACTAGGTAATATCACAATTTTCCTTCCAAAACGATCCGATAAATAACCAGCAACAGGTATAAGAAAGATAGCGGCTAAAGAATAACTGGTAATGATTGTACTGGATTGAAAAGAAGATATCCCCACCTTTTTTTCAAATATCGGAAGCACTGGTATTAACATTGAATTTCCAAGCGTCATTACTAGTGGAATGGATGCCATACTAATGAGGCACCATCGGCTGACTTTGTTCTCCATAATTACACCTCATTTGAATTCATACTATTAGGGTATCCAAACCAAAAGTAAATATTTGCTCTAACAAATTTACTTTATTTGTAAAAATGAAGCAGAAAAACTTATAAAAATTTACCATTTTTTCATAAATCCTTTATGCACCATTTACTTCCATAGGTTACTTTTTATATGTAGTATATTTTGAAAGGGGATGTTCCTTTTGATTAAAAAATGGATGTTAGCTTTCGGTTTAGTTTCAGTACTTACGTTAGCCGCTTGCGGTGGTGAAGGTGAAGATGGTGAAGATACAGAAGAACAGTCTGAAATGGAAGATGGTTCTGGTTCTGAAGAAAACGAATCTGAAACAGAGACCGAGTCTGACTCTGAAGAGTAATTAATTATAATGCAAACTTAAAAAGGAATACCCTTTTCCGGGTATTCCTTTTTTATTATTATTTCTTCTATATAACGTTGTTATTGGTTAACACAAAAGCGTTCTCCAACTAAAGGGCCGTCATTGAAGACCCAGTTTCAAGGTATTGGTTTGCGTTGAAGGTCCTGCAGAGTACGGTTCGCCCGTCGCCCTACACGATGCCGGAACGCGAGTTAGTTCTCAACCAAGCCTCTTCCCCCTTTCCCTGGAGATGTCTCGAAGCTGAGGATTAATAAATGAAGCTTATCTTTTAAAAAAATCAACCAATAGATAGAACAGAAGTTAATTATTTAATATTCCACCGTGTTTTTTGCGGCTTTATTTTAGTGACATCTTGCTCCAGGTGAGACCCACAATTAGGGCAGATAACTGCTTGAGAGGGTATAGGCGTACAACAATAAGGGCACTCTTTTTTTGTCATGGCATGTAACGGGTGCTGATGAGGTTTTTTCCAGCGATTAATTTGCCTGACTACAAGAAATACAGCAAATAAGACGATCATAAAACGGACCGTTGCCGTAAGGAATAGTCCATAATTGATCGTTACAGCCCCACCTTCTTTAGCCGCAGACAGATTTGGATAGAACCCCCCGCTTAAATTAAGAAACATTTCTTCAAAGTTCATTTTGGCATATAGTAACCCTACAGGAGGAAGCAGGATATCTGTGACAAGCGAATCAATAAATCCGCTGAATGCCGCGCCTAGTACCATCCCTACCCCCATATCCACGGCACTCCCTCTGACTGTGAACTGGCGAAATTCATGGAACAGCCCCATCGTTTCTCCTCCTCTCCCTTCCTTTTTTATCCTATGAGATATCTGGACAAACTATGAGCCCACAAAAAAACCCCGGGCTAGCCGCCCGGGGGTACATTTATAAAATGGCTTTTTGGCATACATTAGGAACGGATCCCAAAAGATCATAGGTAAGGCAGACCGGCCGGTTCGTTCTTGGATCCTGAACGACTTCCGCATCGATTTGGAATACTTCTTCCAGAACTTTTGAATTGATTACCTCTGCAGGTGTTCCTTCCTTGATTATACGCCCTTCTTTTAAAGCTACAATATAGTCAGCAAATCGAGCTGCATGGTTTAAGTCATGGATGACCATTACAATGGTACGTCCCTCTTCCCGATTCAACTGTTCTAATAGCTTAAGGACTTCCAGCTGGTGAGCTAAATCCAAGTATGTTGTCGGCTCATCTAAAATAAGCAATTCTGTCTCTTGTGCCAGGGCCATCGCAATCCACACTCGCTGGCGCTGACCGCCTGAGAGAGCATCAATTGGGCGGTCTGCAAATTCCTCAATACCTGTAATGGATAGAGCCCACTGAATCATTTCTCTATCGTGATCATTTAACTTTCCAAAGGCTTTTTGATGAGGGAACCTTCCGTAAGAAACTAATTCAGAGACAGTCAAACCGCTTGGTGCTTTCGGCGTTTGAGGGAGCACACCCATTTTTTTGGCAATGTTTTTAGTGGATTCCTTTTTAATCGCTTTGCCATCTAAATAGACACTTCCTGAATTTACGGTGTGGATTCTGGCTAAAGCCTTCAGTATTGTGGACTTCCCGCACCCATTCGGACCTATAATGGTCGTTATTTGATTTTCGGGTATATCCAAGTCCAGGTCTTCCACAACATTGTACTCACCATAAGCGATACCGACTTTTTCTGTCATCAGTTTTGCCATGCAAAAAATCCTCCCTCAAATCTATAAACAAACTTTATATATCTATAGTAAATGCTAATAGTGAAAATCATTATCACATATGATTATAAAGATTTTATTAAAAACAAGCAAGTTAACTAAAAGTAGTTCTAATGGGCTATTTCTCTTTTTTAAGCTTGGATTATAATAAGATCATTCTTTTACTTAAGGAGATAGCCATGAAAACCCGTATGATTCACATGAGTCCGCCTCAAACGCTGATCAGCGTGTTTATGCTCTTTATATCCGCTGGCACATTAATGCTCAAACTGCCTTCCGCTACAACCAATGGAATAACTTTCATTGATGCTCTGTTTACAGCAACCTCAGCCATGACGGTTACCGGGTTAGTCGTAATAGATACAGGTACAGCATTCACCTTGTTCGGTCAGGTTATCATTTTAGTTCTGATCCAGGTTGGCGGTTTAGGAATTATGACATTTGCGGTACTGATTTACATAATGCTTGGTAAAAAGATTGGAATTAAAGAGCGATTGTTAATTCAGCAGGCATTAAATCAAACTTCCCTGGGCGGAATTATCCGTCTGGTTCGTAAATTATTTATTTTTTCAATAACTATTGAGACCTTAGCCGTAGTTTTTCTATCTTTACGATGGGTTCCAGAAATGGGAATGGCTAAAGGTATCTATGCAAGTATTTTTCATTCCATTTCAGCTTTCAATAATGCCGGTTTTTCTATCTGGTCCGACAGCCTCTCTGCATATGCAGTCGACCCGCTTGTCAATATTGTCATTACACTGCTTTTCATCATTGGGGGAATAGGATTTACGGTTGTCTTTGACTTGTGGAAAAGTAAAGAATTTTACCACCTTTCCCTTCACACGAAAATCATGCTGGTAGGTACCTTATTTATAAATGTGGTTAGCTTGTTTATGATTTTCATTTTAGAATTCAATAATCCAGCCACCATCGCAGACTTCTCTACATTCGGGAAATTGCAAGCAGCCTATTTTCAGGCAGTAACACCAAGAACAGCAGGATTTAATTCAATTGATATTAGTCAGATGGAAGAGTCTTCTCTCTTTTACATGCTGATGCTTATGTTCATCGGGGGTGGCAGTACCTCCACTGCCGGTGGTATCAAACTATCCACCGCTCTCATCATAGTCCTGGCGACTATTACTTTTTTCAGGCAGAAAGAGCACGTGACCCTATATCGAAGAAGTTTCCACTTTCACCTGATCATGCGTGCCCTTGCTCTCACAGTCGGCAGTGTAGGTGTGATATTTACCGGGGCTTTTATTCTAAACCTATCTGAAGATGCCCCTTTTTTAATGATCGTGTTCGAAACTATATCTGCATTTGGCACTGTTGGTTTATCTATGGGACTTACAAGTAATTTAACTCTAATAGGAAAATTGACGCTGATCTTCATCATGTTGATTGGAAAGTTAGGACCATTGACCTTTGCTTTTGCTTTCGCTCGTTACAAACCGGATCCAGTTAAATATCCGAATGAAGACGTATTAACCGGCTAGTCTGCAAGCCCTCTCCTCTGCCTATTAGAGAGAGGGCTTATTCAGCTTTAATGGAAGGAACTGAATAGCCGGATATTATTTCTTCAAGACACTTCACGAGTCTATGTATATCCCCTCTTGTCTGTTCATGGCTAAAAGACAGACGGATAAAAGATTTCGCCTCATCTTCGTTTATTCCTACAGCCCTAAGGATTGGAGGAGAACCTTCTCTCCTAACTTGACAGGCACTGCCCGTGGAAAAAGCATACCCACGACGATTGGCTTCAAGCATTACCCACTGACCTTCTAGACCATGAATACATACCCCGATAATCGGAACCGAATTCACGGACTCGCATACTACTGTGATCCGCGATCTTATATCTTTAACAGCCATTAAAAACTCACTCTTTAAAGCTTTAATTTTAGATTGGCGGTCCTGAAGCTCTCGAATGGATTTTGAAGCAGCCGTTGTAAAGCCCGCGATCCCTGGAGTGTTTACGGTGCCTGCTCGAACGCCACCTTCATGAGTTCCATTTGGCAGCAGGGGCCGGAAAGAAACAGACGGGCTGATGTACAGGGCTCCCGCTCCTTTAGGTCCATATATCTTATGACTTGAGAGTGAGAAACTGTCCAGGTAAGGCGTAATTGAATTTAGTGGCACTTTACCAAATGATTGAACACAGTCGCTATGTAACAATGCACCCCACTTATCGCAAACCTCTCGAATTCTTTTTATAGGCTGGATTGTCCCAATGTCACCATTTACGTGCTGAATAGATACAAGCACGGTATCTTCACGCATTAGTTTTTCTAATTCGTTTACGTCAACGGTTCCCTCCTTCGACAATGGAAGCAAGCTGACTTCATACCCTTCAGCTTCCATTCTTTTGACTGAATTTTTTACAGAGGAATGTTCGGCAGCTGAAGTAATCATATGGTTTCCTTTACCTGCTTTCATTAGACCTTCTATGGCAAGCAGGTTACTTTCTGTACCTCCACTTGTAAAATAAATCCCTTCTTTTATAACCTCTAGAAAATCCGCAAGTGTCTCGCGGCAATGAGATAGCAGCACTTCAGCTTTTGTTCCCGTGTCGTGCAGACTGCTGGTGTTCCCGTAGAATTCGCGGGAAGCTTTGATATAAGCTTCCAGGGCTTCCTCATCGATTGGGCACGTGGCTGCATAGTCAAAATAGTTAGACATTCCTTTTATCCTCCCTTTTTCAAGTAAACCACTTGTCATAAGTTTAATTCTGTGTAAATATAAGTGTCAATACACCTGTAAACAACCAGGAGGCTGAATATGAAAAAAGCAGACGTGATTATTGTAGGGAGCGGGATTGCCTCCTTACAGTTAGCCAGACACTTAACTAAGGATTTAAATGTGATTGTTCTCACAAAGTCTTTCTTGAAACATAGCAATTCAACTTGTGCTCAAGGAGGAATCGCAGCAGCAATCGGACCTCGCGATAACTCTTATCTTCACTACTTAGATACACTTGAAGCCGGCTGCCACTTAAATCATCCGCAGACTGTGATGCAATTAGCAGAAGAAGCTCCCGCCCTCGTTGCGGAACTCATAAAGGATGGATGTCGGTTTGATACTGATGAAACCGGGGCCCTACTCCTCGGTAAAGAGGGATCTCACAGCCACCGCAGAATCGTTCATGGAGGTGGAGACCAAACCGGAAAGCGGATCGTAGAAGGACTTATTCAACACTTATCAACTAAGATCTCTATCTATGAAAATGAGTTTGTTTTCGAGCTGCTTCTTGATGACCAGGGCCGCTGTTATGGTGTTAAAAGTAAAGATATAGAAAACGCTGTACATACATTCACAGCTCCCTATGTCGTTCTTTCAACTGGCGGCTGTGGCCAGCTCTATTCCTTAACCTCTAACGAGGATACGATTACGGGAGATGGCTTGGCTTTAGCATATATGGCCGGGGCAGAGCTTGCAGACATGGAATTTATTCAATTCCATCCCACTCTTTTATACTCGAACGGAGAAACGAAAGGGCTTGTTTCAGAGGCAGTTAGGGGAGAAGGGGCTATATTAATTAATGAATTGGGTGAAAGAATCATGGAAAATGTTCACCCTTTGAAAGACTTAGCGCCAAGACACATAGTGGCGCAGAACATCTATGATTGTTTAAGGAAAGGACAACGCATTTATTTAGACATAAGCTCCATTACAGATTTTCCTGTTAAATTCCCTACGGTTACCACTCTTTGTGAGAAGCACGGTATTGATTTAAGTAGAGGACGAATACCTGTAGCACCGGGCGCCCACTTTGCTATGGGTGGTGTACAGACCGATTCCATTGGTCGAACCAATGTCCAAGGCCTATATGCTCTTGGAGAAACGGCTTGTACCGGTGTGCATGGTGCAAATCGACTCGCCAGTAATTCGTTGCTCGAAGGACTCATGTTTGGAAAACGACTTGCCCAGCACATTAACTGCTCTCCTGTGAAGCATATGTCTATTCATTCAACCAGTAAAAAGACGACACCCATCTTCCCTGTTTTACCCGAAAAAGAATTAATCCAGCGAACCATGATGGACCGGGTAGGGATTGTGCGCTCAGCTCAAGGACTTACTGAGCAAATAGAGTGGCTGGAATCATTCCAATTAGAAAAGTTTTATGAATCCAGGCTTGATTTGCTCACTATCGAACAAATCACCCGTTTCTTTATGATGCAGACGGCCTGGCTGGTTACACACTCAGCTATAGAACGGGAGGAAAGCCGGGGAGGTCATTATCGCAGTGATTTTCCTGAAGAAAGAACCTACTGGCAGAACAAAAAGATTCTTAAGCAAAGATCATTAGAAAGAAGGTCATTCAATGAACAGATTAAAAGTTAGGCGCCTGCTGGAAGATTTTTTTATGGAAGATATAGGAGATCATGATGTAACCAGTGACTTCCTCTTCCCTGATGATGCGGAAGGTGAGCTGCATTTTGTAAGCAAACAGCCCGGCATTTTTTGTGGTATGGAAATTATTCGAGAGGGTTATCAGCTGCTTGATCCGTCGATTATGATTGAACTTTATACTCACGATGGGACTGAAGTCCGTTCTGGTGATTGCATCGCTGCTATTCAAGGACCGATCGTAAATTTACTGAAAGGTGAACGGGTGATCCTTAATTTAATTCAACGAATGAGCGGAATCGCTACGCTTACTAAACGAGCAGTTGAAACTCTCAATAATCAAGAAACGAAAATTTGTGACACAAGAAAGACCACCCCTGGGCTAAGAATATTTGAAAAATACGCTGTCCGGATGGGAGGGGGAGTAAATCATAGATATGGTTT
Organism: Halobacillus sp. K22; assembly: GCF_052246795.1. Classification (NCBI taxonomy): domain Bacteria; kingdom Bacillati; phylum Bacillota; class Bacilli; order Caryophanales; family Bacillaceae; genus Halobacillus; species Halobacillus sp. K22. The sequence goes on from NZ_JBQQCN010000016.1 coordinate 21,067, forward strand.
GTTCGACGCCGTCATGTTGAAAGATAATCATATAGCTTTTGCCGGTTCCATTTTAAAAGCCGTCGACATAGTAAGAGCCAAGCTGGGGCACATGGTCAAAATTGAGGTGGAAACAGAAACGGAATCTCAGGTTAAGGAAGCTATCCAGGCTGGAGCTGACTGCATTATGTTCGATAACCGATCTCCAGAAGAAATCAGCACTTTGGTCAAGTTCGTCCCTTCTCACATTACAACAGAAGCTTCAGGAGGAATTCACTTGAATAATTTAGCCGCATACCGCGAGTCGGGAGTCGATTATATTTCCCTTGGAGCACTTACCCATTCAGCTACTTCTCTTGATATTAGTGCAAATGTTTCGATTAAACAAAGGAGGCCCAACTATGAATCTATTTGAAACGATGGAAAATTCCAGCCCCACTTTACCCGAGCGTTACAAAAATAGGAGGACGGAGGAATTAGAAACGATCATTCGGCGTGTGAAAAAGACAATGGGCGCGCGACTTTTTCTACCTGGTCACCACTATCAGAAAGATGAAGTCATCCAGTTTGCCGATGTACGCGGAGATTCTCTTAAACTAGCTCAACTTTCGGCAAGTCAGCACGAAGCAGAAGCCATCGTTTTTTGCGGAGTACATTTTATGGCAGAAACCGCCGATATTCTTACCCGGGAGGACCAGCATGTGTATCTACCTGATATGAGAGCTGGCTGTTCGATGGCGGATATGGCGAACCTCACGCAAACTGAAAAAGCATGGAAGAAGCTAATGGACATCTTTAACGACACCATACTACCTCTTACTTATGTTAATTCAACTGCGGCCATTAAAGCATTTGTAGGGAAGCATGGCGGAGCCACAGTCACTTCCTCCAATGCAGCGGGCATGATCGAATGGGCTTTATCTCAAAAAGAGCGTATTATGTTTTTGCCGGATCAGCATCTAGGACGGAATACCGCCTACAACCTCGGCATCCCTCTCGAACAAATGGCCATATGGGATCCTATACAAGAAGAGTTGATTCACGAAGTACCCGTAGAAGAAGTGAAAGTGATTTTATGGAAAGGGCACTGTTCGGTTCACGAAAACTTTACTGTGCCAAACGTCAAACAGGTACGAAAAGATTATCCTAATATGAACATCATCGTTCACCCTGAATGCAGCCGTGAAGTAGTAGCTCTATCCGATTATGCTGGATCAACGAATTACATTATTAATCAGATCGAAAATGCTCCTCCTGGCAGTGCATGGGCGATCGGTACGGAAATGAATTTAGTGAACCGAATTATCCACGAACATCCGGAACAGCATATCATTTCCTTAAATCCACGAATGTGTCCTTGTCTTACAATGAATCGAATTGATCTCCCTCACCTCGCCTGGTCCCTGGAATCATTAGCCGAAGGAAAACCTCAAAACCTAATTAAAGTTGATTCTGCCATTGCCGAGGATGCCAAAAAAGCATTGGAACGGATGCTGGAAAGAGCTTAAATTTTGGGCTTTTCGGTAACCAAACAAAGGCGCCTCCCTTAACAGAGAAGCGCCTTTTTGTATGTAGATATTAATTTTTAGTATAAAGCAAAATAGCAATGATCATGAGCGCCATACCAGCTATTCTTTGACCATCCAGCGGGATCTGTTTCATACCAAGCCAGCCGAAGTGATCGATGAGTGAGCTTGCAATGAGCTGAGCAGATATCAGAGTGAAAATCGCCGCCCCCACTCCAATTCTAGGTACAGCTAAAACCATGGTCGAAACGAAGAAAGCTCCCAGTACGCCTCCAAGAAGCTGCCATTTAGGCACCTGAAACACGTTAACTAAATTCCCTTTACCAAAAAACAGCATGACTAAAAATAAAACGACTGTTCCAACTAAGAAGGATGTAAATGCTCCTTCAAATACCCCAATCTTCTGCCCTAGCCCCCCATTTACAGATGATTGGATGGCCACACCAATTCCACCTATGAAAACCAGTAACATTAATAACCACTGCATAGCTTACTTCCCCCTCTATTCTCAATCAATATATAAGCACAATTATTTCAAACTCTATCCAGGAGCTCAACTTATTGATTTCAAACGTTATGAAACCTCTCTCTTATTTAAAACGTACCTATTATCAAGGATTTATATAGAAAGGAGACAAATGCTTCAAATGATTATTGTGTATATGCTTTTATTGTTTCTAGTTTTTGCCCTCCTATTTGTTATCGGTAATTTGATAGCGGTTAATTATAAAATTTCGAACAGTGAGCTTATGCTTACTCGAGTTTTTGGCCGGGAAACGACTCGGCTCCCCATTCAAGAAATAGATACAATTTACGATGCACAGTGGGGTCAATTTCCTAAGGAAGCCATCCAAATTGGTACGGTAGATAGGAGGTATAGCGGGTTGGTGTTTAAAATGAACAGTGGAAGAAAATATTTGGTTCACATTAGAAACTGCGGCAAATTGCTTGGTAAATTGAAAGCTGAAAATCCAACGATTAAAATGGATATTTCCAGAGAGTTCTGGTATTAGATTCTTTTTTGCTGGTCGTTTCTTTTGAGGGCTACCCTGAAAATAATTAAAGGCTTAAGGCCGCATTAAATAAAGGGGATTTTATTGCTTTTTAAAAACCCCTGAATCCCTTTGGTGTTTTATGTCATCACTCATCTAAGCCGACTGTGGCGATAAGTCGACTACAAAACCTAAGCGTTGAAGACTCTTAATGGCTTTTTGTTTTTTGGCTTCTAATGCTTGTTGATTATACTGGTTTGCCCCTCGTTCTTTGTACATTTCTCTTTTCGTTAATAAATGATAAACGATCACAAGTAATGTCCGGGCAATGGCCACTCTCGCTTTTTTAGGTCCACGGCGGAATTTAAGTCTTTCGTATTTGGCATGCAGATACGTGCCTTTCTTGCGAGTGGCGCTGGTAGCTGCTTCTACTAACGCATGACGAAGATATTTATTTCCATCTCTCGTACGTGTATTTCGTTTTTTACCTGCGCTTTCGTTTTGTCCTGGGGCCATACCGGCCCATGAAGTTACGTGGTCTGCCCCTCCATATCGACCCATGTCAGATCCTAGTTCTGCCATCAGATGCTGGGCGGTTGCTCGCCCGATTCCAGGGATGGAATCTAAAAGAGCGATATCTTCTTCAAAAGGGCCATGCGGTTGTCAATTTCTTGAGAAAGATCTTCGATCTGTTTTTCTAAGAATTTAATATGGTCAAGTTGAGTACTAAGCATCTTACGCTGGTGCGGCCCCACCAGGCCGTCCAAAGAACGTTCTAAGAGAGGGAGTTTCTTACGGAGGTTTCCTTTTGAATGTTGGGCCAGTACTTTTGCGTTGGTATTTCCACTAATTAGATCGCGAAGGATCAGCCGCCCTGAAACACCTAAAACATTGGTAGCTACAGACCCCAATTTAATATTGGCGCCTTCCAATACTTTCTGGATTCGATTGGCTTCCCTGGATCTTTCGTCAATTAGACTGCGACGGTATCTTACGAGCTCTCGCAATTCACGCTGTTCTCGATTTGGGATGAAGCTCGGTTTCAGTAACCCATGTTTCAATAGCTCGGCGATCCATTCAGCATCCTTTACATCGGTTTTTCTTCCTGGAACTTGTTTAATATGTTGAGCATTCACGACATAAACTGATAAATTCGCTTCCAGTTCTAACAGATTATAAATGGGCTTCCAGTAGACCCCTGTACTTTCCATCGCCACATGGGTACAGCCATTCTCCCGGATCCAATCAGACAAGATAAGCAAGTCATCCGTCATGGTCCCGAAGGTACGAAGTTCCTTCTGATCAGAAATCAAAAGACAAGCAGTGATACTCTTCTTGTGCACATCCATCCCACACACACGATCACTTATAACGTGCATAAGGGTCCCGCCTCCTTTGGGAAAGTTGTAGCCAGCCACCTCTTTCGGAAACGTTACGTGTAAATCTACCCTACGTGCTTCTCCGAGGAAAGCGACAATCCATGGTACACTTGCTTCCGAAGATCCGTCTCTGTTACGAGTTCTAAGACATCACGCCTTCTCGACCTTTGGTAGAAGTCGCTGACTGTACTATTCTATACCCGTTAGGAAACCATTTTCATATGTCATGGTGCGAAAAATTAGCATGAACGTCTCTGTTAAAGTTTATTGTTGATTTTTCAAAAGAGACTTATTACACAATAGGGCCGGATTGTGGAAGACTCAGTTTCAAGATATCTTGGGTCCATTACGATATGAAGAGCGGGCTGGCGGGGGAATAACTCGCTTTCCTATGGGGGAACGGTGAGCTTCCTCGCTCGCTTCACTCCCTGCGGGATCTCACCTAGTCCCTTCTCCCATGGGAGTCTCGCCATTTCCCCGCCAGCCCAACTTTATTAGACGAACGCCCCCGTCCGAAAGAGAGTATCCTTTCCTCATTACCCTGACTGAAATGCTTATATAACAGGCAATCTCGCATAGTTCCAACATGAAAAAAGTATATAAGCCCATGTGGGTTATTACTTCTCAAGCGGATGAAAGACGAACAAGTTTCGAGTTTCTGATTTGGGCTGGTCCGGAGGGGAACGAGGAGACTCCTGTGGGATAAACATGATCGGTGAGACCCCGGAAGGCGAAGCCTGAGGAGGCTCAGCACATGCCCACGGAAAGCGAGTCGTTCCCCGCAGGACCTAACTTTCTCACTAGATATCTCGAAACTGAGTCTTAAACAAACGGGAGCTTTACGGTTATATGAACACGGAAGTTTAACAGAGCCATTTTGATAAATCCCCATTCTATTAATAAAATCGGGATAAGAAAATTCTTAAATGATATTTGCTCTGAGTTAAAAAGCCTGAGCAATTTGCCCAGGCTTTCATGGTTTATGAACCTACATATGTTTTTTTCTGTTCGAACTCATATACGGCCTCTTCAAATACGGCCAAGCCTTGATCAATCTGCTCTCTGGTAACGATTAGCGGAGGAATCATGCGGATAACCTCCTGGTGCTTCCCGCATAAATAGAACAGAACACCTTTTTCAAGGGAAGTGTCTAATATCTTCATCATTCCAGCTCCATCCGGATTCCCTGTTTCAGGGTGGATAATTTCTATTCCAATCATGAGTCCTATCCCCCGGACCTCACCGATGACTTCATGCCTTTCTCTTATTTCTTTTAACCGTCGTAAGGCATATGCTCCGAGTTCTCTTGAATTATCTATTAGATGTTCCTCTTCCATTACATCCAGGGTAGCAAGCGCTGCTGAACAGGCGATAGGGTTCCCCCCAAATGTAGTACCATGGGTACCCATCGGCCATTTACTCATCAATTCCTTAGAAGCGACCGTAGCACTTAGAGGCATTCCTGAAGCTATCCCTTTGGCAATGGCCATGATGTCAGGTGTAACTTCAAATGTTTGGGCCGCAAACCACTCCCCTGTTCGTCCGAACCCTGTCTGGACTTCGTCAAAAATTAAGAGTATGCCGTGGCGGTCACAAATCTCACGAACTTTTTGCAGCCAGGTTTTAGGGGGGATAATATAGCCGCCTTCTCCAAGTACGGGCTCTACAATTATACAGGCGACTTCTTCTGGCGTTACTTGATGATCAAATAATAGCTCTACTTCTTTTTCAAGTTTTTCCGCACAGTATTCCCCCGCATCCCTTCCTTCTGGACATCCGGAGCTGTCAGCGTATGGAAGCTGATAAGTCAGTCCATTAGGCTGCAAAAATTTTCGATACTTACTTTTTGAAGTACTGACCCCAAGGGCACCCAGCGACCTGCCATGGAAACAGCCAGTGAAGGAAATCGTGTAAGGGCGTTGAGTCGCATATTTAGCTAGTTTTAAAGCTCCCTCTATAGCTTCAGTACCGCTATTTGCAAAAAAGAAACAATCCAGATTTCCAGGTAATTTCTCTTTTAATCGATCAGCAACTCTGAGAATAGAATCATACATGATCACCCCGGAAGGACCATGCATCAGGTTATCTGCACTATCCTTAATGGCCTGAACGACTTTCGGATGACGGTGGCCGGTATTAGCTACCGCAATGCCTGAAGTAAAATCCAAATACTTCTTGCCATCTGTTCCGTAATAGTAACATCCTTCTTCCTTTACAACCGGTAAATTGGGGTGGTCTTTTGCCATACTCGGGGCTAGTAAATCAGACATGCGTCCATATAGATCCTCAAATGATGCATTCATATATTTCTCCTCCTAAAAAATAAAGTGGGCAATTATTACGATAATGGGAAGGGTAATCACTGTTCGCTGTAAGAAAATAATAGCAAGTTCCCCTACTGAAATAGGAATCTTGGATTTGACCAGCAGTATTCCAATCTCAGACATATAAATGAGTTGGGTTAGTGAAATGGCTGCGATGACGAATCGTGTTAATTCGCTTTCTATCCCTGAGCCAATGACAGCTGGAAGGAACATATCAGCAAACCCGACCAGCATAGCCGGAGCCGCCTGAGCCGCTTCTGGTATTTGCATCCATTGAAGTACAGGTACAATCGGTAAAGACAGGTACGTAAAAAATGGTGTGAATTCAGCTATAATCAAAGCCACTGTTCCAAGTGCCATGACCAATGGAATCAATGCAAAATATATATCGAGGACCGTTTGCACTCCTTGTTTGGCTACGTGTTTAACACCCTTAACTTCCGAAGCTTTACTAAGAGCTTTATTTAACCCCCATTGCAGATTGGAGATTCCTTCAGGTGTATCTTCTGATATTCTCCTGCCAGTTCCTTCATAATAGGTATCCGCTTTTCTTGATAATGGAGGGATTCTTGGACAGATGAAGGCAGCAACCAGACCGGCTATAACCACGGTCAAATAGAAAGGTACAAAAAATTCTTCTAAACCTATGAAGCTGATAACCACCAAACTAAAAGCAATCGAGTTAATCGAAAAGTTCGTAGCAATAGTTGCAGCTTCCCGCTTTGTATAATATCCTTCTTCATATTGCTTGGTGGTAATTAAGACACCTACTGTTCCCGCTCCCATCCAGGAGGCTAATGCATCAATAGAAGAACGGCCCGGCAGCTTAAATACTGGCCTCATGACTTTGCGAAGCATTGTCCCTATAAAATCCATTAAGCCAAATTCCATTAATAATGGCATTAAAATTCCCGCAAACAAAAACCAGGCAGCGAGAACAGGAACGAGAGAATAAAGCATAGTGCCACCGGTAACATCAGAAATAATAAACTCCGGTCCAACGGCAAAAAGAGTCATAAGAGCAAATACAGCTCCAATTATTCTCGTGACCATCCAAAACGTGCTTACATCAAATAGTTGTTTTATAAACGGTTGATCGATGATAAATTTTGGCTTCACCGTTTTCGCTACCACTGGAAGGATAGCCGAAATCACTAGAATTCCTGTCATTAAACTCGGAAGAACCGGTTCCAGGTTTGCCTGTACAGCTTCTGCCATAACTCCGACACCAATCGTAATTTTTCCGCCATAAGGAATAGGGAATAAAAACAATAGAACACCTGATAGAGAGGGAACTATAAACCAAAAATAATTCCGCCGGGACTGCTGCTTCCTGTTTCCCAGTTTCTCGTTCCATTCCTCCTGTTGAAAATCTTCTTTTTGCTTAACCTCCATCGCTTCCACTCCTTAAAATTATTTAATAAGGTTACATTGAAAACAACCTAACGTTAAGACAAATCTTTCAGCCACTATCTTTGTACTAGCTGGACGAGCTGATTCCTGGAACACTCCTCCACACAACACCTCGAAAAGGCGCCTTCCACAATCCCCTTTAGTCAAAGAGCACTTGTCAGAGAAGACAGCAAAGACCTATAACAAAAACAAATAAAAAAGGCAAAAGATTATAGTCTCTTACCTTTGTAACATGCAAGTATCGTGCCAATTTATTATTTAATTCTGTATTTTTTGAGTTTTCTAACTACTGTAGGCTGGCTGATGCCTAGAGCTTCTGCTATTTTAGTCGTTGTATGAAATTTTTGTTTCGCTTGTTCCAGTTTTTCTTTTTCTACTTTTTCCATTGTCATAGCCAAGGGTTCCTCAAAATTATTCATTTCTGAATAGGAAGAAATGATCTGCTGATAGGATTCAGGGAGATCGGAAGGAAGAATAATAGTGTCCGGCGAAGTAACGACTAATCTTTCCACCAAATTCATAAGCTCTCTTACATTCCCTTTCCATTCCAATTTGTTCAATTCATGCAGTACATCTCGATCTAACACTTTTTTTCTTTTGTAACGGGTCGTAAAATGCTCGAGAAAGGATTGGAGAAGCGGTGTAATATCTTCTTTTCTTTCCCTTAAAGGAGGAATCGTTAAAGGAACTACATTCAGCCGGAAATAAAGGTCTTCTCTAAACAGCTTTTGCTCTACCGATTCTTTTAAATGCTTATTTGTTGCACTAATCAGGCGGAAATCGGAATGAATTTCTTTACGGCCGCCTACTTTATAGAACTTTTTTTTCTGAATTAATTTTAGTACCTTTACTTGATTGGCCAGGGATAACTCTCCTACCTCGTCCAGAAACAAGGTTCCGCCAGAAGCTAGTTCAGCAAATCCCTTCCTTCCTCCTTTAGTAGCTCCCGTAAAGGAACCGCCTTCATAACCGAACAGTTCTGCTTCAAATAGTGAATCCGGGATCGCTCCGCAGTTTACTTCAATAAAGGGTCCGCTTGAACGCTCGCTTTTGTCATGCATCATTTTTGCTAGCTCTGTCTTGCCTACCCCAGACTCACCTAAGAGAAGAACATTTACGTCTACACCCGCTACCTGACTGGCTGTAGCGAGGACTTTGCGCATTTGCTCACTTTTAGCGATAAACTCTCCCTCATTCTGCTGCTTTAACCGAGTAAGCTCATCTCTCACACGCTCCATCTCAACCGTCATTTCTTCCATCCCAGCCTTAATTTCCATTAATTCTGTTACATCATGAGAGTAGCTGACTATACGCACAAGCTCACCGTCATTATTAAAAACGGGCAAAGCCGTAACCAGCAATTTCTTACCACCCTTAAGGGTTTGAACAAAAGTCGCTCTCTCTTGCGACTCCACCACTTTTGGCGTAGCAAGAGGAGTAAAGAGTCCTTCTTTTTCCAGATCATAGACGGATCTGCCCATCAGCTCATCTGCATTAATATCATAGACTGCCCCTGTGCCTTCGCTGACTTTCACAATGGTCCCGTCCGTTTTTGTGACGAGAATATCTTCCTGAAGCGAATGAAAGATTGTTTTATATTCATCCCACTCTGTCATATCCCACACCACCCTCATTATTCAAATTTGAATATAAATTCAATAGAATCGTATTTACTCCTAGTAAATTGCTTGCAATCGTTATTCATAAGTGAATAATAGTTACTCTAAGGTTAACATAAGACCACCCAGAATGATCGAATACTTTGTAAATTTATCACCCTTTCACTTCTATAAGATGGTAAGCTCGTTTTTGTCCTATTAAAAAGACCTGGCCCGAGGATTACCTCTGAGCCAGGTCTTTTATTTATCCATATTTATTTTTGAAGCGCGACTCTTACTTGACTTTCGCCCACCGTAAAGTCTTTCATGTTATCCGCTTTACCTAGTGTAAGGTTCTTCACGAGTACATTTTCACGAATTAGTGCTTCATTTTGCTGGATAGCTTTCTTCACATCTTCATCGCCATCGAGAGCAATATTGACGCGAAGATCAATTGGAAGATCCTGCTGTTTCCGATCGTCCTGAATGACACGGATTACTTCGCGCGCCAGACCTTCAAGGCGAAGTTCTTCAGTGATCGTTGTATCAAGGATCACGTGGAAGTCCTGGTTGGACCCCATAGACAATCCGGAATCAGCTACGCGTTCTACGTTTAGTAGATCCATCGGTACTTCAACTTCTCCGTCTCCTGTTGGGACCACGACTTTTCCATCGTTAACAACCTTAGCTGCTTCTTCATCTGAAAGCTTTTCGAGATAGCCTTTAACAGCACCTACATTTTTACCAAGGACAGGACCTGCCGCACGGAAATTCAGTTTCACTTCATACCGGACAAGATCATCAGAAGACTGCTTAACGACCACTTCTTTGACGTTAATTTCATCACGGATGATGGAATTGTATCGCTCCAGTGCTTTTCCTTGTTCAGGGTTAACAGGAATGACAACTAATTCAGAAAGCGGCTGCTTCGTCTTAATCGCTTCGGTATTACGTACACCGCGAGCCAGTTCAACTACTTGTAGGACCGCATCCATATCCTGTTCAAGCTGATTGTCTGCCTGATTGTCATCCACTTTAGGGAAATATGCCAGATGAACACTTTCGCCTGTTAGATTGTGATGGATATCATCCGCTACAAATGGAATGAACGGTGCAAGCAGCTTGCTCAAGTTAACCAGCACTTCGTGCAAGGTATGGTAAGCTGCTTTCTTCGATTCGGTCATACCTTCCTGCCAGAAGCGATCACGGGAACGGCGGATATACCAGTTACTCAATTCATCAACATACTTTTCAAGCGCTTTTGCAGCTTTCGTAAAGTCATAGTTATCAAGAGCCTCGGTAACCGTAGCTGTTACACTATTTAAACGGGCGAGTACCCAGCGGTCCAGAAGTGTTTTTTCTCCTGTTTCCTTCGCATCGAACTCGTAACCATCAATGTTTGCATACAGCGTATAAAAGCCGTGCGTATTTACAAGCGTATCAATTACTTTTGATTTAGCTTCCACAACAACACGTTCAGAGAAACGCTTGTTGTTCCACGGAGCACTATCAGCAAGGAGAGCCCAGCGGAAAGCATCCGCTCCAAATTTATTCACGAGATCCATTGGGTCAAGGGCATTCCCTTTACTCTTCGACATCTTACGGCCTTCTTCATCCAGGATGTGGCCGGTGGAAAGCACACGTTTGTAAGGAGCTTTCCCTGTAAACAAGGTCGAAACAGCAAGCAGGCTGTAAAACCAGCCGCGGGTTTGGTCAATTCCTTCACAGATCACATCTGCTGGGAATTGCTTCTCAAACTGCTCTTTATTTTCAAATGGATAGTGCTGCTGTGCAAATGGCATGGAGCCGCTGTCGAACCAAACGTCGATGACTTCAGGTACACGGTTCATCGTTCCTTCACAATGATCACATTTCAACTGAACGCGATCGACATAAGGCTTATGAAGCTCTACATCTCCAATATTACCGATCGCTTTTTCCTGAAGGTCCGCCTGACTGTGCGGCGCATACTGGTGATTACAAGAGTCACAGATCCAGATTGGTAACGGCGTACCCCAGAAACGATTACGTCCAATATTCCAATCGACCATATTTTCAAGGAAGTTACCAAAGCGGCCATCCTTAATATGGTCTGGATACCACTCCACTTGCTGGTTATTTTTCAGAAATTGATCTTTCAGTTCTGTCGTTTTTATAAACCAGCTTTCGATTGCGTAGTAAAGCAACGGAGAGTCACAGCGCCAGCAGTGAGGATAACTGTGTTCGTACTTTTCTTTATGGAAAAGAAGTCCTTCATTTGCCAGATACTTCACAATATCGACATCACAGTCTTTTACGAATCGTCCTGCAAATGGAGGAATGTCCTCAGTATAGCGGCCTTGCCCATCTACAACGTTAAAGAATGACAGATTGTGTTCTTTTACTAAAGCATAGTCATCTTCACCATAAGCAGGCGCAATGTGTACAACACCCGTACCGCTTTCCGCGTTAACGAAGCCTGCTTCTACCACAAAGTGGCCGCGCTCTGGTTTAACAAATGGGAATGGCGCATCATATTCTACTCCGGTAAACTCACTGCCTTTATGAGTGGATAGCACTTCGTAGTCTTCACCCATGTTTTTCTCAGCCAGCGCTTCAGCAACGATATAAACTTCACCATTCTGCTTCGCTTTTACATAAGTAAGCTCAGGGTGTACCGCAAGCGTTACGTTAGCAGGCAGGGTCCATGGAGTTGTCGTCCATCCCAGGAAGAACTCATTTTCAGAACCCTTCACTTTGAATTTCGCCGTGGCTGATAGATCTTTTACATCTTCATATCCTTGAGCAACTTCGTGCGAGCTAAGTGTGGTCTGACAGCTTGGGCAGTAAGGCGTGACACGGTGCCCTTTGCTTAATAAGTCACGTTTGTGAAGGTCACTCAGGATATACCAGACACTTTCAATATATCGGTTCTGAAGTGTTACATACGGGTCATCCATATCCAGCCAGTAGCCTATGGACTCCGTAAACTCTCTCCACTGCTTCTCATAGTTAAAGACGCTTTTTTTACATTCTTCAATAAACTTCTCCACGCCGTACTCTTCAATTTCCTGCTTCCCGGAAATTCCAAGTTGTTTTTCTACTTCAAGTTCAACAGGCAGGCCATGAGTATCCCAGCCGCCCTTACGAAGCACCTGATAGCCTCCCATTGTTTTATAGCGAGCTACAAAGTCCTTAATGACGCGACCTAGCACGTGACCAGCGTGCGGAAGTCCGTTGGCTGTTGGAGGACCTTCGTAGAATACAAACGTTTCCGAACCCTCTCGTTCATCCATTGAACGATTGAATACATTCTCAGCGTTCCAATAGTCCTTGACGCGATTTTCGCGGTCTACTGCTGCTTCTTTCGTATTAACACTGCGCATTCGTTCCACCTCTTACCCTTTTATTTTTATCTAAATAAACTTATAAATCATAGACTCAAGGGAAAAAAACCTTTTTAAATATAAAAAATCCGCCCCTGCTTAAAATAACAGGGACGGATGTAGATCCGCGGTACCACCCATATTCCGTGCAGCAATTGCACGGCTCTCGGTTCATAAAACGGATAACGGTCGTCTGCCGGTTTCACCTACTCTTACTTCATTTCAGCGAACCTTCTCAGAGATGATCTTCAGCTCTAACCTGTCATCGCCTTGCAGCAAACAGCGACTCTCTGGGGACAGCATTTACAGCCTACTCTTCTCGTCAACGAAAAAATACGTAGTTTCTCCATATCGTACATGGAAATCCTTGAATTGTCAAAGGTTCTTCACCCAACATACTGCCCATCTTTATGGGAATTTATTCGGTCCATAAGCAGTCTGGGTTTCTTTGATTACTTTTACTTATCAAATTGGATTAATAACTAGTATTATCGCTTCCACCTTCCAGGGAGTAAACTAATGACAAACCTAATAATCAGAAAGCAGGTGGCGAAATGTCTGAGGAAATGAAAAAGAGGATACAATCTACCTTTTCCAAAAACAAGGAATCCTATGTCAGCAGTACTACCCACAATAACCAGAAAGATTTAGATTTAATTACAGCGTGGCTGAAGCCTGAACCGGTTTGGAAGGGGCTCGATCTGGCAACTGGCGGAGGGCATGTAGCCCGGGAAATGAGCCGATGGATGGAGCATGTTGTGGCAAGCGACCTCACCAAAGAGATGCTGCAAAACACAGCCCGGCACCTGGATGATATAAAAAACCTTTCCTATATTGTTGCGGATGTATCCAGCCTCCCTTTTCTTGATGAAAGCTTTGATGTAGTCTGCTGCCGAATTGCTCCTCATCACTTTACAGAACCAGAGAAATTTATAGAAGAAGCTTATCGGGTACTAAAACCCAGGGGATTATTTATGATGATCGACAACACGGCCCCTGAGGATGACGATCTTGACCTTTTCTACAACACGTTCGAACAAATGCGTGATTCGAGCCATTACCGGGCTTGGAAAGTGTCAGAATGGAAAGCGATGATTCAGCCTGCAGGATTTCAGCTAAAAAATGAAATTAAACGCAAAAAAAAGCTGCCTTTCCGCGATTGGCTGGAACGCACACTCCATGAGAAAACCAGCCAACAGCTTGTGGAAGAATATTTTCTACAAGCGGGCACTGAAGCTTCTTCCTATTTCTCATTCATCCTTAAAGAAGGTCGAATGGATTCATTTTCTATTGATGAATGGATGGTTCTCTACCAAAAGAAAGACACTCACTGAACTTAGTGGGTGTCTTTCTTTGTTCTGCCGATCGAAATTACCTCTTTTTGTATATAAATAGATATTAAGGAAATAAATGATTGATAGTTATAGGAGGTTGAATATTTCATGGATATCGTTGTTATGGCCAGGGTATTGTTTGGTTCTTCCTTAGGCTTTCATATTATATATGCCACAATCGGGGTGGGACTGCCAGTGATGATTATCATCGCTGAAGTTCTGCATTATATAAAAAAAGATTCCGATTACGCACTGATGGCGAGAAGGTGGACGAAGGGGTTTGCCATCATACTTGCGGTTTCAATTGCTTCCGGGACGATTGTCGGTGTTCTTATATCATTGCTTTTCCCTAATTTCATGGAAATTGTCGGACAAGTCATTGCATTGCCTTTCCAGATGGAAATATTTGCATTCTTAATAGAGGCTGTTTTTATGTCGATCTACTTATATGCAGCAGACCGGCTGCCGCCTGTTTTAAGATTTATCAGTATTATTTCGGTTGCGCTCGGGGCTACGGCTTCGGCGATTTTAATAACAGATGTACATGCATGGATGAATACACCAGCAGGGTTTACCATCACCCCTGACGGAAGCGTTACGGATGTAGATACATGGGCTGCTTTCTTTAATCCAAGCTTTGGTGTGACAGCCATCCATGTAACTTTATCTGCTTATATGACAGTTGCTTTTATCATTGCTTCCATTGCTGCTATCCGTTTAATGAGAAGAGGTCTCTCAAGCAAAGAACGCAACTATCATAAAAAAGCTCTGACTATTGCCTTGTACTTCGGGGCCATCATGTCCCTGGCTACTGCGATAAATGGACACGAAACGGCTCAAATGCTACATGAATATAACCCGCGTAAACTGGCTGCCGCTGAAGGTTTATTCGAAACCACACGCTATGCTCCTTTGTCCATTGGAGGCTATACATCGCTTGAAGACCAGCGCGTAAAATACGCCGTGGAGATTCCTTATGCCCTGAGTTTTTTGGCCGGTGACCGCTTGGATACTGAAGTTCTCGGTCTGAATGAATTTCCAGAGGAGCTGTGGCCTCCTCTTTATGTACACGTGTTATTTAACGTCATGGTCGGTATTGGCTCGCTGTTAATTGTCGTCGCTTTTTTTGCTTTATTTTGGAAACATGTACTTAAAAAAGAGTTTCCCGGATGGCTTCTGGCTATTCTCGCGGTCAGTGGACCGCTCGCAATGATTGCTATTGAAACCGGGTGGTGCTTCAGTTGTATTGGAAGACAGCCGTGGACCATAACGGATGTACTTCGAACAGGTGAAGCAGCAACTAAATCAAGCAGCGTGGGATTTTTACTTGGATTATTTTTAACGCTGTATATTACTTTATTATTCATCACTGGTTTTGTCTTGCGATCCTATTTCAAGCGGAACCCTGTAAGCGAAGACCTGGATGCAGCGCATTAAATCCCCGTTACCTATGAAGGAGCTGATTCATTATGGAAGCATCGACGCTCGCCATTACGATATTATGGAGCTTACTCTTTATCTACTCCATCCTTGGATCCCTCGATTTTGGAGCAGGATTCTGGGGAATGATTTACGGTAAAAACGATCAGACAAGTGCTTCACAAATTGCGAACCGCTTTTTGTCGCCTACCTGGGAAGTTACAAATGTCTTTTTAGTCATCTTTGTGGTTTCTGTTGTTACGTTCTTCCCATTTGCCACAACTTTGCTCGGCAGCATTTTGCTTGTACCCGTTGGAATCGGGTTACTTTTGCTGACCATTCGAACTACGTTTATGGTATTTGAACATCACACTCATAAGTACCGGGAACTTATGCGGCTGACCTCAGGATTTACTGGGTTAATTATTCCCGCTCTTCTTGTGAGTATTCTACCAATTACGCTTGGAGGTTTCGTGGATTTTGAAAACGATCTGCCGGTCCTCCATTACGCTGAGCTGCTCACTCACCCTACCTTGTATATGCACATTGCATTCGGTCTTTCCACGGAGCTTTTTATTTCAGCAGTTTTCCTTATGGATTATTCCAAGGAAGCTGATGACTGGTCGGCGTATCAGACATTTCGCAAGCATGCGATCTGGCTCGGCCCCGTGTCCATTGCCATTGCTATGTTAACGATTGGTACGTTCCCGACCGAAGCAAATTGGATCGTAGAGAATATCCAGGATAACTGGCTGTGGTTTGGGTTCTCTGTATTCTTTTTTATCATCGGATATGCTTTATTATTTATCAAAAAACGGGACGGAGTTCGCGGCTGGTCAAGGCTAGCTGTCACGGCGATCATTCTCCAATATGGAATTGCTATCTATGCTTATGGTTCGGCACACCTTCCTTATCTTGTCTATCCGCATCTTACAATTGCAGAGGGATTTACGAATCCATCAACCTTCTATCCCATGCTAATTGTTTACGGGGTTGGATTCGGAATTTTGATCCCGGCCTTTTATCTATTCTGGCGCCTGTTCCTTAAAGATAGACGCTACCTTAAACAACCTTAACCCACGAATAAGAACAGGAAATAAAAGGAACCTCAGGTCATCCAGAATTTGGATGACCTGAGGTTCCTTTTATTTCCTGTTTTTTACATGGTTGAGTATTTGGAGGGAGATAAGCGGTTTATCCTTTCCATTTAAGAGGGAACTAGGTAGAGATGAATAATAGATAAGGAGAGAACTAAATGCAGAAACTCACGGAAGAATACCTGGAGGATGCTATCGAAGACAGCAAACCCTACGCTTCCTCAGGGCATGTAAACATGGACATCCCCAATTTTGACGAAACGATGAAAGACCTGCTTGGCGTTACCATCATAACCAATGAAGGGGAATCTCTATCAGCAGGTCATCATCATCAATATATCCCAATGCAGAGTACATCTAAAATCATCGGGTTAATGCTCGCGCTTCAAGATTTTGGAAAAGATCGTGTTTTCCAGACGGTGGGTATGGAACCGATGGGTGACTTTTTTAATTCCATTAGTCAACTTGAATCTTACGATACCAGCAAACCCTTTAATCCGATGATTAATGCCGGCGCCATTGCTACTGCTGCATTAATCAAAGGGAAAAGTGTAGAAAACCGGTTTAACCGCTATTTTGATTTCCTTAAAAAAATAACAAATAATAACGAATTACAAATGAGTGAGGAAGTGTACCAGGCAGAACGTGCCAATAGCGCTCGCAACCGGTCTCTAGCTTATTTTATGCAAAGTACCGGAACGCTCGTTACTAGTGTAGATGATGCGCTGGAGTTATATTTTCGAATGAACTCAGTCATGATGTGTTCGGAAGATTTTGCCCGCGTAGGCGCATTCCTGGCTAGAGATGGAATGACTTCTGAAAGTAACGAACGATTAATTCCCCCTCACCACCTTCGCACCGTCAAAGCCATTATGATGACTTCCGGCATGTATAACTCCTCCGGTCACTATGCTGTAGAAGCAGGATTTCCATGTAAAAGCGGAGTCTCAGGCAGTATCATAGGAGCTATCCCAGGTCGAATGGGCATAGGGGTCATTGGACCAGCCATTAGTCCCAAAGGCAACAGCACAGCAGGCGGGGCTCTTATAAAAAAACTGTCTCAGGATCTCGAGTTAAATATGTTTGGCATTGAGAATACCTAATTAAGGAGAGATTGTTTTGTCATTCGATTATTCGACCGATTTTAAAAATACAGATTTCCGCAAAAATCCGGACAAATATAGAGTGGGACGAGGAGAGCAAGGGGTCCTGCTTGTCGAACCTTATAAAGGTGAGATCCTGCCTCACTGGCGCTTTAAAACTCCTGAAATAGCCAGGGAATCATCGGATAAAATCTATCAAATGTTCTTAGAATACAAAAAAAATGAGGACTTCGTCGGCATGGACATGGCCCGGAAATTTCTACAGATGGGATATACCCGCTCCCGCCGCTATGCGAATTATAAAGGCGGTAAAAAGTACGATAAAAACGGTGAGATTAATGAACGGGATATTGATGAAGAAAAAGCAAAATCAGCCAAGATTTTCGAAGAAAAGTGGATCCAGGCAAGGGAAGATGAAGAATATCTGAAAAAGAAAAAAGAACACCAAAAATCATACGGTTAATATTGACTTTTCGAGCGGGGAAACATAAGATGTCATTAACCCGACCCACAGGGTCGGAATAATGACGTAAAGGAGAGAAACGAATGAAAACACTCTCCCTTTGGATGAGCCTTTTCTTTATGCTCATTTCTTGGACCTTAGGGTTTTATTTTATCTCCATCTTATATACGCCAACTATTATTATCCCCTTACCTAATAATTTTCTATGGACAAACGAATACAAAGGATTGTTAGGATTAACTACTATCATAACGATTCTTACGGTCCCTTTTATAACTTATTATTTTAGAAAGCGTAAATCCTATGTTCATTCTCGAAAATGGTCTGCAGCATTTATAATTAACCTTACAGCCTGGCTTATCACAATTGCTGCACAATTGAAGATCGTCGCCTATAATCTGGGCATCTGCCATTAATTTTTTTCCACTAAAAAGCCCAAAATGAGAGATTACACAGGAACAAGTTCCTCTCATTTTGGGCTTTTATTTGGGCTAATCTTTCGCATGCTTATAAATAACCGTACTATACACCTGCGCTTTTGCCTTAGGATTTATATGCATAGCTGCACTATTCACAGCCGTCATCGCTTCTGAAAATCCGGAAGCAATTAACATCGTCTTACTTGGATAAATAGCTGCATCCCCTGCCGCAAACATCCCATCAATAGATGTGCACATATCAGTGCCGACCGGGATCCTTCCTTTTTCTGTTTCAAGCCCCCAACTGGCATACAGGCTTTTCTCAATATTTAACCCTTCATAGACTAAAATGTGCTCAACATCCAACTCGGTTCCATCCTGAAGAGTAACCCCAGTAAGTACTTGCCCTTCCCCTTTTAAAGCTTCCACTTGCTGATTCTTGTGAACGTGGACCGTTGACTGTTCGAGAGTTTCTACGTCCTGTTCATATACAGCTTTAAATTCCTCACCGCAGTTAATCAAATGGACTTCCTCTGCTACTTTCTCAAGAGCAAGCGACCAGTCGATTCCGACCCGGCTTTGAGAGATAACGGCAACTTTTTTTCCAGCGTATTGATTCACATTCTGAATGGTATAATGAATGGACCGGCCTTCATACTTAGCACTTCCCTTTACCTGAAGAGGCTCCATTTCAAATGTACCCATGCCTGAAGCCACAATAACCGTTTTTGAGAAATGCTGCTCCCCATCGGCCGTTGTCAGGATAAAAGTTCCATCCTCCTGTTTATCAATCGTTCGAATCTGCTCGCCTGTAATGATGGCAGGCTGGACGCTTAACGCCTGATTTTCTACGTCGGTCACGAGATCTTCTCCTCGCACCCCAAGAAAACCTCCCACATCATAAATCTTTTTTTCAGGGTAGAAGAAAGCTACTTTTCCACCCAGACCCTGATGATATTCAATGACTTTGGTCTTTAAACCGCGCATGCCACTGTAAAATGAAGTATATAAACCTGTTGTTCCTCCACCAATAATAGTTACATCAAACATTTCGTACATAATTGGTCTCCTCTTTTAATGGGTTTTCATCAATAAATATATAAAGTAAGGGGTGCTCACGATGGTCACAACAATACCAACCGGTATTTCGGCGGGAGCGATCAGGTTCTTTCCTACCGTATCCGCCGCAAGGAGAATCAGCGCTCCTATTAAAGCAGTGACTGGAATTAACGACTCATGCTTTGGTCCCATTAATCTTCGAGCCAAGTGAGGGGCTACCAAACCAAGAAAAGCAATGCCGCCTCCCGCAGCTACGCATAAACCGGCAAGCGCAACAGCAAGCGCCAACAAAAGCCTGCGCTCCTTCTCAACAGCCGCCCCCAGGCCTGTAGAAATCTGGTCTCCAAGATTTAAGATATTCAGGACCGAAGCTTTGGACATTGCGTAAACGATCAACAGAATGATCCAGGGAGCCAAAGCGATAACAAAGTCCCAGTTACCGCCCCATATATCCCCTGCGAGCCATACCATAGCCTGAGTGAAATCTTGAGGGTTCATCTTCACTTGAAAAATAATCAAGGCTGCACTAAACCCTGAATTCACACCGATACCAACGAGAATTAAACGAACAGGACTGATCCCCTTTTTCCAGGCTAATAGGTAAATTAAGAAAGCAGCCAGAAAAGCACCTGCCAGGGCAAAAAGGGGCATAGCGTAAATCCCAAGCCCACTTAACTTGGACATCGAGTCCTGGAAAAAGAAAATGTACACAATGATAGCAAAACCGGCTCCTGTATTGATCCCAAGAATTCCCGGGTCCGCGAGGTCATTACGGGATACCCCTTGGAGAATGGATCCTGAAACTCCAAGCCCTGCTCCGATCAGAAGTGCAAGCACCATTCTCGGCAGCCGGATATCAAATAATACCATCTCCTGCTTACTGCTCCCGTTCCCAAGCAGCGTATGAATAACTTCTAATGGAGCGATGTTTACCACGCCCAAATTTAAGCTGAATAAAAATAGTATTAACGTGCTAATTCCTAATATAAAAACAATCCACCCAAAACGTCTCTGCTTTTGGTTCATTCCATTCCCCTCCCTTCTCCTCGAGCAAGGTAAAGGAAAAATGGAACGCCAATACAAGCAGTGATGGCTCCGACCGGGGTTTCAAAAGGAGCATTTACGAGACGTGCCCCAATATCAGCAAGCACGAGAAGCAATCCTCCGAGCACGGCCGATACTGGAATGATCAGCCGATAATCCGTCCCAACTAAAGCCCGGGTCATGTGAGGAATAACTAAACCAATAAATCCAACCGTGCCAGCAACTGAAACTGCTGCTCCGGTTAATAGAAAAACAACTACAACTCCCAGAGACTTTACAACGAAGGTATTTTGCCCAAGTCCTTTGGACACGTCCTCTCCTAAACTCAGGATCGTTACAGCCCTTGATAGGAATATGGCAAGTGTTAAACCCGCCATTCCCACGACTAATAGAATTTTCACAGACAGCCAGTCGGTCGCCGTCAAACCTCCGGCATACCAAAAGCTCATTTGTTTGGCCACCTGAAAATGAAGAGAAATGGCGGAAGATAGAGAACTCAACATCCCCCCAACAGCCACACCCGCGAGGGCAAGTTTTACAGGGGTCAACCCGCCTTTCGAAAAAGACCCTACACCGAATACAATAAGTACAGCGAGACCCGCGCCTGCGAAGGCTGAAATCGTCATCCCAAGATTTGTCATAGCCGGAAAAAAGACAAGCGCAATAATAAGAGCAAAAGCAGCCCCGTGGGTGACACCCATAATTGATGGAGAAGCTAGCGGGTTTCTAGTTAACCCTTGCATGACAGCACCTGAAACAGCAAGAAAGCTGCCCACCAGAGCAGCGGCAAATGCCCGTGGCAAACGCAATTCACGTATGACCTGATGATTTGTAACACCCGGATCAAAAGCAAATATGGAATCCCATACCGTCTTTAATTGTACATCTGTTACCCCTAAAGAAACGGACAAACCAAGAGACAAAATTAATCCAGCAATAGCTAGAACAAAAACAAGCCCTGCCTGGAAGAACTTTGAGGTTAATCCTTCTATATCTTTTTTATTATTTTTAGTCTGTTCAACCTCTTTGCCCACAGCAGTAAACCCTCTCTATCTCTAGCTATCAGTTTATGTATCTATAATAATTAAAATTGAGAATCATTATCATTATATCGATTATATTCTAGTAGTTCAAGTCAGGTGCGGCAGGTGATAGCTTGACATTTCCAATGAAAATGATTATCATTTTCGAAGCGAATATAATTTTCTTAGGAGGAAAGTCATGCTTAAACAAAAGTACTTTTTGTTCTTCACCCTATTGATCATCCTTACCTTGGTAACGGCATGTAATAATAATGAGGACACTACTTCTTCTGAAGACAATTCTTCAGACCAAAGCCAAAGTGAAACAGCCAACGAAGAGCGCACTCTGAATCACGAGATGGGAGAAGTAACCATCCCTTCCAACCCTGAACGCATTCTCGCTCCTTACTTAGAAGATCCTTTAGTAGCACTTGGTGAACAACCTGTGGCCCAGTGGTCCATTGGCGACACTGTCCTTGACTATCTGCAGCCTCAATTAGAAGGTGTCCCAAAAATAGCGTGGGATCTTCCATTAGAACAAACCATTAACCAAAATCCTGGTTTAATCATATTCAGCGGTCCATCCGCCCTGCAAAATGGTACGTATGAAGAGTACAGTGATATTGCTCCCACTTACGTATTTAGCGAAGAAGCGAGTTCCGACTGGCGCAAACAATTAACCCAAATGGGTGAAATTCTAGGCAAACAAAAAGAAGCTGAACAGGCACTCTCTGATTTTGACCAGAAAGCACAGGAAGCTAAGGCAAGTCTGAAAGAGTCCATTGGTGATGAGTCCGTTGCATTTGTATGGGCTTCAGGTGAGCAATTCTACGTTTTTGAAAACACTCGTTATGGTGCAGAAATTTTATATAACGACCTTGGAGTTACGCAGCCTGAGTTTATTAAAAACCTGCCGGAAGCCGAAGCGCAGTGGAACCCAATTGCACTAGAAAAACTAGGTCAAATGGATGCTGACCATGTCTTTTTAATTGCACAAGAGGGAGAAGCCGGTTTGGAAATTCTTAATGATAGTTCCGTATGGCAAAGCACCCCCGCCGTTAAAAATGATCAAGTCTATCAAATGAACGAACCTAGTCATTGGACCATTGATGGCGTGATCGCCCACGGGATGACTATTGATAAAGTTACAGAAACGCTAACTCAATAGATGATGAAAGAAGTGTAAACTTTAACGTTTACACTTTTTTTGGCTCTAATAAAGTTTTTAATATTCATACTGAGGTTATTCCACTAACGGGCCGTATAGTCGAAGACTCGAACTCGAGATATATTGGGTCCGTTATGATATGAGGAGAGGGCCGGTGGGGAAATGACTCGTCTTGTTTCATCACCCAGACACTCGAGACATAAGCCGTTCATCAACGGCTGGAAAAACCACCATCCTTTTGGTGCTCGGCTTATGCTGTTCGTGTCTATCGGGGTGATTCCACATTTGAACACTTTCCTATGGCCCTAAACGACGTAGGGTCGATCGATGTTGCCACAGGACGTGGCGATCTTAGTCGATCCTCCTTTTACCATGAGCTTCCTCGGGCTACGCCCTGTGGGATCTCGCCTACTCCCTTCTCACATTCTTAAACTCAGGATAGATGGAGTCATAAGCCAATGCCTAAACGATATGTGGTGCTATCCAGCTCCAGCACCTAGCGTCTAGTGAGACTTCCCTCACTTCTGTACGATAAGGCAACATCGAATCGCTCCGCTCTTCGTGTTTTCTTTATCTCCGCCAGCTCAGTCTAGTTTCGGTGCCTAGCCTCTCGAGGTCTTAAGTCCAACCATGATAGGAAGAAGGGCACTTCCTTTCATGGTCGTTCTTAAGCTTGTCGAGGCTGAGCAAGGCACCTCCACATTTGAACGTCCAGTCCATATGACGCTGACCAAGGTGCTTCCGCTTTCAAACTGTGAGTCTCGCCATTTCCCCATCAACCCAGCCATATCTCATGAACGGACTCTTTTATATGAGAATGGAGCTGACAGTATCAGCCATAAATGCTTTTATAGCAAGTTTCAAATACCTGTACTTGCTAGAAATCTAGCCGTGCTTAAGGTTTATCTTTCCTTATAAAGCTAGGCCAACCGCAGAGGATTGAATAATTTCAACTTTCGCAAGGTTCGAGGGGTTAAGCGTGCCTTCACTATCTGGTGATAGGTAAAAAACCACTTTTTTTGATAAGCCTCCGTTGATTCCACGATGAGCGGTCGGTGGTGACGCCTGCGGGAACAACGCGAGCCGAAGATCCACTTGGTCAAGTGGTCTTCTTGACCAAGTTAGCTGAGGCCGTGCCCGCGGCAAACATCCACCGACAAGCGATTCGTGAGAATCAACACCAATCGTTAACAGCTCTTTCAGATGGAAAAGGGGTTAAAGCGAAATCGTCCCCCGCAGGACTTAATTCTCTCAAAAGTCTCGAAACTGAGTCTTCCAGTAACGGGAACATATCTTAAAGATTAACATAGTGATTTACAGAACCTTTTTACTACGTTCTGTACTCTCGATTTTAGTTTTTTACTCTGAGTGAATAAGCCCGTCTGTGCCTAGGGTTGAACCGTGATTATATCAAATCCTTACATCTATTCAATTGTATAAATAAGGTATCCAACCGTGACTTTAGACCCTTTTTACAATAGAGGACAGAATAAATAAGCTACTAAAGCAGGAGGTTCGTTGCAGAAGTCGAACAATATCATAATATGACGAATATGGAGGTTATAAAATGGCTGAAGAACAAACCAGATATTCTCGCCTTGCGCAAATTACCAAGCTTATTAATACAAAGCTTGATTTGCATGATGTTTTAGAGCACGTCGTAACAGCCATATCCGAAGAAATCACCCGCTGTGATTCCGTTGGGATTTACCTGCCACAAGAAGATGGCACCTATAGAGGCTACGTCGGAAAACCGGCTCTTATAAATGGAATGTCTCTTGATATGCACATTGTAGATCCAGAATACGATCAGCTGGCAAAAGAAGTCATTGAAACGAAGAAAACCATTTATATACCTGATACCTCAAAAGACAATCGACCGGATTCTCGTGCGGTTAATGCTTTCAAAATTAAGTCCTTACTTGTAGCCCCCATTTTCTATGAGAATGAGCTCTATGGATTAGTTTTTTTATTTGACTATGGAATTCCCATGGATTTGACCGATGATGAAATAGAGTCCATCAAAGCTTATGTAAATATG
This sequence comes from Halobacillus sp. K22, assembly GCF_052246795.1. Classification (NCBI taxonomy): domain Bacteria; kingdom Bacillati; phylum Bacillota; class Bacilli; order Caryophanales; family Bacillaceae; genus Halobacillus; species Halobacillus sp. K22. The sequence continues at coordinate 45,812 of NZ_JBQQCN010000016.1, forward strand.
GCTGCCGTGGCTATTCGAAATGCCACTAATTTAACCCGTAAAGAAGATTTGATTGAAGAGAAACAGCTATTACTGGATGTGACCCGTGAACTGTCTCTTTGTTCTTCTCTTCAAGAAGCGATTGACAAATGTTTTTACTACTTAAGTAAAGTATTAAAAAACAATAACATTGGCGCCCATTTTCTTGACCCTGCAGCTGAGCTTCAGATGAAACCAGCCAGCCTGAGTAAAAGCAGTGACTGGACAGAAGATGATTGGAAGAACACCCATCGGCAGCTTAAAGTCAATTTCAAAAAAGATGCTGTTTTCCGCGAAGTCGTAGATAAGAAACACTCCATCATGATTCCCGACGTCACCACCGATCCCAGACCAAATCACGAGGCATGCAGGAGGTTTGGTATCCAAGGATTATACATGATCCCCCTGGTAGCTGTAGGAGAAGTGCTTGGGACCATAGCGATTGTAAATTTACAGGAAAAAGGCTATACATATCCGCGCTATGTCCGCCAGCTGGCTGAATCTATAGTGGATGCCACAGCGCCTGTTCTTTTTAATCTCATTTATATGGAAAAACAAGAATGGATTATTAATAAACGCACCTCTGAATTAACGCAAAAGAATAAAGAACTTGAAGAAGCCATAACAGACTTGAAAAAAACCAGTAATGAGAAAGAGCTTATATTAAATTCAGCTGGAGAAGGGATTTTTGGCCTTGATTTAGACGGAAAAATCACCTTTGCCAACCCTTCTGCAATTGAACTTCTCGGTTATCCCCATGAAGATGGAATCATGGGACTTTCTTACAAGAAAATATTCTATCAAGTCAACCAAGCCAACCATTTCAGTGAATTTGTGGAGTTGGATAATGCTGTTGAAAACAACGGCCATTCTGATAGTTATTTTCAAAAGAAAAATGGTTCTTATTTTCCTGTCGAATATGTTATTACACCTCAAAGACAAGATGAACAGATTGTAGGTTATGTTATTACATTTAAAGATGTAACCTCACGAAAACAAATGGAAGAGAAGATAAAATATCATGCCTATTACGATGTAGTGACCAATATACCCAACCGTGTGTTATTCCAGGACAGGTTGAACCAGGCTCTGACTTACGCAGAGCTCCACAACCGTTCATTAGCCATTCTGTTCCTGGACTTAGACCGATTTAAAAAGATTAATGATACCTTCGGCCATGGATTTGGAGACACGGTGCTTCAGAAAGCTGCACAGCGCCTGAAAGATGCTATGCCTAAAGATGCCACCGTTTCAAGACAAGGTGGAGACGAATTCATCATCCTCCTTCCAAGTGTGAAGGAAGAGCAAGATGCAGTCATTTGCGCGAACCAGATCCTCCAAGCCTTCGAGCAGCTATTCACAATAAACAACCAGGAAATAGCCATTAAAACCAGTATCGGCATAAGTCTTTACCCATCTGACGGTTCAAGTTCCGAAGAGCTCATTAAGCATGCGTACCTCGCTATGTATAAAGCCAAAGAGCTATCAGGAAACCAGTTCCAGTTCTATTCTTCAGACATTGATAATCGCTCTTTAGAAATTATAAAACTGGAGAATGATCTTTACAAAGCCTTAAACGAAGAAAACTCTTTCACGTTACATTATCAACCTAAAATTAATCTAGAAACCAAAGAAATGATTGGCATGGAAGCGCTGATTCGCTGGAATCATCCCGACTTAGGACTCGTACCACCACATACCTTTATCTCTCTCGCTGAAGAAACAGGGTTAATCACGAGACTCGGAGAATGGGTGATAAAAGAAGCTTGTAAGCAGATGATGCAATGGTACGCAGAGGGTTACAGAGAATGGACAGTTTCTGTCAATTTATCTCCTCAGCAATTCAACCAGAACACTCTTGCGGACGTTGTACAGCGTGCCCTTAATGAGACTCGTCTACCAGCAGAGAACTTGGAATTGGAATTGACAGAAAATCTTATCATACACAATACTTGCCAGACCACCACCACTATTAAACAACTGAAGAACCTGGGGGTTAAAATTTCAATTGATGATTTCGGCACAGGTTATTCTTCTCTGGGTTACTTGAAAAACTTTCCTGTAGATACCCTTAAAATCGATAAATCCTTCATCGATGACATTACAACTAACAAAAATAATGCAGCGATTACCGATACCATAATTACTTTAGCGAACAGTCTTAAACTAAACGTAATTGCTGAAGGCGTTGAGACACAGGACCAAATCGATTTCCTTAAAAGCCGTGGGTGCCATTTAATCCAAGGATTTTATTTCAGCCGTCCTCTGCCACCCGATCAATTGATTGAAGAATTTGTAAACAAACATTCTGCAAAGGGGTTAAAAAAATGAAATCCGTTCGAGCTGTACTGGATTACCTAGTCTCAGGAAATGTATCCAAAATCTTTGGAATTCCAGCTGGTTCTGTTAATGCTTTTTTTGACGAACTTTATGATACACCTACCATCACACCTATTATTGCTAAACACGAAGGCGCTGCCGCTTATATGGCCGCTTCTTATGCTAAATATTCTCAATCTCTCGGAGTGTGTATCGGAAGCAGCGGTCCCGGGAGTACTAATTTAGTTACGGGCGCTGCAAATGCTATGCGGGAACACTTACCTGTGTTGTTTCTAACGGGTGCCGTACCCGTAAACACAGTAGGGCTTAATGCTTCCCAGGAGCTTCAAGCGGATCCGCTTTATCAATCTGTCACTAAATACAGTAAGCGGGTGGACAAGGCTGAAGACCTTCTCCATGAAATTCATAAAGCCGTAGAAATTGCGCTCACGGGAGTACCAGGTCCCGTTCATATTGCAATGCCGATCGATGTACAGCTGCATGATATTCCGGTACCACGGATTCCAGCTTTTCCATCTCGTACACCATTACTGCCGGATGACCAATTAATCCAAGAAACAGTTGATAAAATGACTGAATTCAAAAGCGGTTACATACTTGTCGGTCAAGGAATCCGGGGAGCGGTTAATGATGTGCTTGAATTAGCTGAAACTCTTCACTGGCCGATTGTTACTACCCCGCAGGCCAAGGGATTAATTCCCGATGATCATCCACTGCTGGTTGGAGTGTTTGGATTTGCAGGTCATCAAAAAGCATCCCAGCTTATTAATGATGACACAAAGGAAGCGGTTCTTATTTTAGGGTCCAGTCTTGGAGAAACCGCCACTAACAATTGGAACCCTCATATTAATAAAGATAAATGGACCATACAGGTAGATTTCGATGCTTCTGTATTCAACCGAAAATATATCGTTGATACAGCAATTCACGGTGAGGTTCACTTAACTGTTTCTTCCATGATTACGGAATTAAATGCACGGGGGATGAAAAAAAATTCATATCCTATTGAAGAAAGAACTATGGTTCCTTTGACGGAAGAGTATAACACTTCCAATGTCCTGCTTAAGTTACAGTCCGTTTTACCCTCTTCGTCGAGATATACAATCGATATAGGAGAATTTATGGCCTACGTCATTAACCATATGAACGTATTTAATGAAGACTCCTTTGATATAAATGTGCACTTTGGGGCTATGGGGAGTGGAATTGGCAGTGCTATTGGCGCCAAGCTTGCTGAGCCGGAACGTTCTACGATTAGTATCACAGGAGATGGCTGCTTTTTTATGCATGGAATGGAGATCCTTACGGCAAAAGAATACGATATTCCTGTCCTGTTTGTAGTCATGAACAATTCCCGTCTCGGAATGGTCCATCATGGACACTCCCTTCAATATAAACGAGCCCATGAACGATTTTCCCAAGATCCGGTAGATATTTCTCAAATGGCCGCTTCCTTAGGTGTTCCTTGCGCTCGGATAGACAATTTAGAAGAACTTACTGAAGAAAAGATTCAAAACTTGCTTCAAACCACAGGACCCGCCTTACTAGAAGTATCCCTGGTAGACGATACAGTCCCGCCAATGGGAGACCGAGTCAAATTCCTTTCATCATTTGGAAAATAATGTGTCTAAACTAGCAATATCCAGCCTCACCTATTGAAACTTCCCTACCCACTATATATGATGAATTCATTAGCAATTATAAAGTGGGGGATCTTGTGAAAATTATATTATCAATCCTATTATCCTTGCTTCTAATCAGTGGATTGGCTGGCTGCGGCAGTTCGTCTAATCCTTCCTCAGAGGAGGAGCACCAAGCCACGCACGAAGAAGATTCAATCGATCAAGTAAATGGTGACATTCGAGAAACGACCAAGAATCAGGACGAGCTCCCTGCCTTCCTGGACAATAAACAGGAAAACATGCAGATGCTATATACCGCAGCTGCCAAAAATAAAGAGCTGCTAGAACAAATGCCATGCTACTGCGGTTGTGGCGAGAGTGTGGGTCACCGTAATAACTATGACTGCTTTATTCACGAAGATAAAGCAGAGGGGAGCGTTACCTGGGATGATCATGCGACCAAATGTGGCGTTTGCCTTGAAATTGCAGCAAAAGCCATCGTTGATTATGAAGAAGGAAAGTCTATAAAAGAAATACGTGAATCCATTGATCAGACTTATGAAAAGAATTATGCTGAACCCACCCCAACTCCAGAGGTTTAAGGATAAAGATTCAAGTCATTTCAGCTCGCTTTTGCGGGCTGTTTTTTTTAGTATCGTCTTTCGTATGAGCCCCGCCTCTTTTGAATAATTATGGAAAGAAGGCAAAGACAAGGGGTGGAATAGTGAAAAACTTTCAAGAAACTGCTGAATTTGAGCATCAGTTCTGGCTGCAAATATTGGGAGACCACGCCAGATTTATAAGAGATTCGTTATACCCTTCAGAAAAAGAAACGATCGAATCAGCTAAATCCTATGTGCAGCTTTGGGATGATTACCTTCATCAAGCCAGAAATGGATCCATGCAGGATTGGTTGACTTTTACCATTCAAGTGGGAGAGAAAGTCCGGGAGTTTCACCGGTTTAAACTTGATTTGATCGAACGTTCTCTTTTTGGTCAAGTCAAGATCCACCTTCCTCCTACTTTTATTAATCACATGGTAAATGAACTGGAAGAGTATATGCTGGTTATTGGCTATTTAGGAAAAAAAGAAATCCCGCCTCTCTTTCATGAACTGCATCATCATCTCCTTTGGCTAATGGACGCTTCAGGACACGCAGGAGCCATTAATGATGAGCTTGATGGTGTGGAAAAACGATTGAAAGAGAAAAGTCATATGTTTACAAAGCATTTTGAACAGTTTTACTTAAAAGCAGTAGAAATGAAAGGGTACCTACGCACGAACCGTCAGTCCTTTCCAGCATTAAGACGTTTTAATGATGAAGTAGCCCTTGAAATGAAGATTTTTAAAACCTTTCTAAGAGAACTCGAAGAAATGGAGATGAACGCCGAACTACTAGGTACATTTTCTACTTTAATGGCAGATCATATGGCTCGGGAAGAATGCTATTATTTATATAAAATAGCTGAGTCTACCCAGGGGGAATATCCTTCATGTGACCCTACAAAGCCACGTACAGAATAACAAAAGCACCCGATGAGGGTGCTTTTGTTATTCTGGCAAATTCTCATTTGGAAGCCTGTAGAATTCACGGATATAACTATAATCTCCGGCCATACGCCCCACAGGTTTTAACTTATAAGGATCAATTTTATCCGTATCCATATATACCTCATCCTTAACATGGTAACCAATAACCTTGCCAAGGATTAGCTGATTGATACCTAAATCGATAATCCTGTCGAGTTCACACTCCATACTTACAGGCGAATCGGTAACTAATGGAGCTTCTACGAACGCTGCTCGTTCTGTTTTTGTGCCTGCCTTTATGAATTCATCCGTTTCTCTCGGGTGAGCTTTGCTGCTTTCGTACATCTGATTAGCCAGCGACTCAGATACGACATTCACTACAAACTGTCCAGTCTCTTTAATATTAGTGAGTGTATCTTTCTCTCTATCTACACTTCCCACTGAAAAACATAATGTAATAGGATCCATAGAAGCTACTGTGAAAAAGCTGAAAGGTGCTAAATTACGTACACCTTCTGCGCTTTCTGTAGAAACCCACGCAATCGGCCTCGGTACCACCGCCCCTTTAATCAACTTACTCATATTGTGATCTTTAAACTGCTCCTTATGGATTAACAAACCTTATCCCTCCTGAAAACATTTATATCCATCATACGCGAACCGCTTTCCTTTCTCATCTCTCTTGCTCAACAGTGTTTAATTACAATATTTTAGGGAATATATGGATTAATTCACACAAAATTTACAATTTTTAAAAGGAGGCCCTTTAATTGGGACAATTATGGAGCAGTATAGAAGAAGGGATTGCTTCTCTTTCCTCTTTTCTATGGACGTATCCACTTGCTATTATATTAATTGCAGGAGGTATTTTCCTCACCATAAGAATCAAATTCTTTCAATTTCGCTTCTTTGGACACGTTCTCCACCAAACCATCGGACAAATCTTCAAGAAGACTGACAAGAAAGGGACAATCACCCCATTTCAAGCATTCACCTCTGCCTTAGCCTCAACAGCAGGAGCCACTAATATCGTTGGTGTCCCGATTGCCATCTCCTTGGGGGGACCCGGAGCATTATTCTGGATGTGGGTTATTGCTCTGATTGGAATGGCCACTAAGTACTCTGAAATCCTGCTGGGTATGAAGTACAGGGAAACAAATGAAAAGAACGTATGGGTCGGGGGCCCGCAGTACTACATAAAAAAAGCCCTTGGCTGGAAATGGCTTTCCTCAGCCTTTGCATTTTTCCTTATGCTTGAATTGATCCCAAGTACAATGGTACAGTCCAACTCCATCGCCACACAGGCAGAAGGAGCATTTGGCTGGCCCGTTTATATTACAGGTGCTGTAGTATGTATTGCTATAGCTGCTGTTGTATTTGGAGGTATTCAGCGTATTGCTAAGGTAACCGATAAGTTAGTGCCGGGTATGGTACTTATTTATTTGGCCGTCTGCCTGTATGTCATCTTTGCCAATGCCGGACAGTTGCCAGAAGTATTTAGTTTAATTTTCACTCATGCTTTCACCCCGGTTTCTGCAACAGGCGGGTTCGCTGGAGCAGGTGTAGCTCAAGCTTTACGCTGGGGTATTGCCCGCGGTCTGTATTCCAATGAGGCAGGACTTGGAACGGCTCCTATCGCACACGCTGCAGCTAAAACAGATCACCCCTCCAGACAAGGTCTCTGGGGAATCTTCAGTGTCTTTATTGACACGATTGTGATTTGTAGCGTTTCCGGTATAACTGTACTGGTCACAGGCGCCTGGAAAGAGGTTGGAGGCACGGATGCTTCCAACATGATTAACATTGCCATTGGAACTGAGTTTGGGGATGCTTTTGGAAGTACATTTATTTCCATTTTTCTATTATTCTTTGTCATGACAACCATTGGAATTTTGGTATTCTATGGTGAAAAACAAGCGGAGTATCTATATAATCTTAAATTTGCCCGCGTTATGAGAATCGTTTATATCCTGGCTGTGTTTGTCGGGGCCATCGGCGGGCTGAAGTTTGTATGGCAATTCCTTGATTTGCTGCTCGCTTTTGTATTACTTACCAACATTATTCCGCTCCTGTTCCTGCATAAAGAAATTGCAGCCCTTACGGACGATTATGTGAACAGAGTATATAAGAAACGTCAGAAAAAACAAGAAGTGCAGCTATTTGATGAAGAAGAAGCTGGTTAACTGAATAACCTGAAGAAATATAAAAAGCAAGCATGGCGAACCATGCTTGCTTTTTGCATGTTAACGTAAGAACACGTGATTACCGATAACAGTGGTTACTTCTTTACTGCTAAGGTAACTGCTTGATGCTTTCGCAGGGTTATAGAAGAAAAGAGACTCTCTATCATATCCCTGATAAGCTACAGCTTCCTCTACAGCCTGTTTGGATTCCTGACTGGCTGGTTGATGAATTGTGCCATTCAATACCGGTGAAAATTGAATTCCATCGTAAATCACTCCATAGATGGAATCTGGAAATTTTTCACTTTCTACACGGTTTAATACTACGGTCGCCACGCCAACTTTACCTGCATAACTTTCCCCTTTAGCTTCCGCCTCAACTAAGCGTGCAAGTAGATCTTTCTCCCACTCTTCCGGCAGTACAGGCATTTGCAGCTGTTCACCCGGATAAATCATGGCAGACCGTTTATCATTGACTGCCTTCAGCTGATGGGAAGAAATTCCGTAGTTTGATGCAATACTATATAAGGAATCGCCCTTTTGGACGGTATAAGTTTCTTCAGCACCTTCCGCCTGCGCAGAGAAGGTAAATGTGAAAACACTGGCAAGTGTCAGTAATGAGATCATTAAACGAGTAAACATATGCAATCAACCTCCCTGAAATATTCTATTTCACACAGTAACATGGGAGGTTAAAACTTTTCACTATTAATTCTTTCCAGTGTTACCAGCTGTTCACTTTGATTTAGAAGGAACTAAATTATTTTTACGAAGCGATAGAAAAGGGTAAAATGAGAGAAAAAGAGAAAAGCAGGTGTAAGGAATGCTAGACACACACGCCAGAAAATACGTACAGCCATCCATAGAAAAGACCGCTTCTTTTTTGTTAAAAAGAGGAAGAACCCCCAATCAGATAACGATCCTCGCTCTTATTATTGGTCTCTCCACCAGTGTTTTGTACTTAAGTGGTTACCCGATCATCGGTGTAATCGTATTATGGATATCAGGTTTTTTAGACGCTGTGGACGGAACCATGGCTCGTCATACTAAATCATCGCCTTTTGGAACCGTTATGGACGTTACATTCGATCGAATTGTAGAAGTGGCTATGATTTTAGCGATAGCCTATGTACACCCCGAGGTCATGTGGCCGTTATTGCTGTTAAGCGTTTCTATTATTATTTCCATGACCGTCTTTTTAGTAGTAGGGGCAGTCTCTGAAAAGGCAGGAATCAAGTCATTTTATTATCAGGCGGGGGCTGCTGAACGATCTGAGGGCTTTATTTTTTTTAGTATCATGCTTCTATTTCCTGACTTCCTCCTCTGGTCTACTCTTCTCTTCTTTGGTATAGAATTGTTTACAGGAATTCAAAGGTTCATAGAAGCTAAACGAATCCTGCAGTAAAAGAAGACGATACTTAATACTTGATTTTATCGTCTTTCTTCTCCCACTTCTTAAACGGAAGCGCTTCATCCTGAACTGGAATCCGGCGGAAAGGCAGAGAACGCTCATGCGGATCCTTTGAAACCTCTTTATAGATAAGGTCATCGTCAAAACCCGCCTGTGCTGCATCATCTCTTCCTGCCGCAAAGTAAACACGATCAGGACGTGCCCAATAAATAGCTCCCACACACATAGGACAAGGTTCACAGCTTACATAGAGCGTACATCCCTTCAACTCAAAATCGTTCAGAACTTCGCACGCTCTTCGAATCGCCTGGATTTCCGCATGCGCTGTTGGATCCATCTGCTCTGTCACTCTGTTACCTGCCTCAGCAATAATCCCACCGTCTTTTACTACGATCGCAGCGAAGGGACCTCCATTACTAGCCACGTTCTCAGCGGCTAATTGAATCGTGTACTCCATGTATTCTTCGTTAGACATTTCTTACACCTCTTCTTACAAGATTTCATTATTCAACTTGTGCTTCCATTCCATGTTAAAAATCCAGCTCTGCCCCTTTTAATCGCTTCACACCTCGTTGAGCAGCCAGCTCATCTACCAGCTTTAAAAGAGCGCGATCTTTTTCTTTGGCCTCAATCATGACATCAATCGGCTGCCCCGTTTGTTTCACTAACTTTAAAAAAGGGGTTACGAACGCTTCATCTACGTAATCTGCATGACTTCGGTAAGCATCTTCACTCTTTGGAGAAGACAAGTGAACTTTAGGTGGGATTCCGTATCCGGACCATGTTTCGTAAAATCTTGGCAATAGTTCTGCTAGGTCTTCTTCAGCGGTGTGATTAGCCACGTAATGATGGTAGTCAAACATCATGGGAATCCCTTCTTCTTCGCATACTTCCAAGGTTTCTGTGGTGGTGTAGGTTTTATCGTCATTCTCTAAGGTCATCTGCTTTTTAATCGGATCTGGAAGTTTCTTTAAGTTTTCATGAAAGCGGTCAAGCGCAGCTGATTTATCTCCATAGGCACCTCCGATATGAAGATTGATATGAGATTCATCGTGGAGCCCCATCGCCTTCAGTAAGGCATAATGATACTCCATATCTTTAAGCGCGTTTTCTGTTACATGTGTTTTATCACTCGTGAAAAGGGTGAATTGATTGGGGTGAAAGCTCGTTCTTATTTGGTGTTTCTTTACGAGCGCCCCAATTTCCTCATACAGATCCTTGAACGGTGCAATGTAATCCCACTCCACTTCCTCATGAGTAGCTAATGGAACAAGTGCAGAAGAAAATCGATATAGGGGTATTTCATGTGCAATATTGTAATGGATAGCTCTCAGCGTATGTTGTAAATTAAGCCGGGTAATCCTTTGCAATTCAGAGATCCGCTCTTCTTCCTTTAATTTCTTATACCTCGAAAAGGTCATCGTTTTTGCCGGGGTAGCTTCCCATAGAGAAAGCGCATGGGCCACATAGCCAAATCTTATGATCATTTAAATAAACTCCTTTACGGCTGTTAAAATGTGTATAGATATATTCCCCTTTTCACGGGTGTTTAATATCCACCCAGCAAGTTTTCAACCATAATTTTAAGTACTATTAAGTAAACAAAAAAGAATCTTCTTAAAGAAGATTCTCAAGGTAAACCGTTCATTTTCAGAGATCATGCTCTTTTAAACATTTATCACAGGTTTCTGTTCCGCACATGACGTTTGAGAAAAAGAGCATTCTCTCGAAATAAACGAATGACCGGGCTGTTACAAGCAAACATTGCTTCTTTAGTAAATATAAAGGGTGAGCAAAGACACAATAATCCCTATAAACCCACACAATAAGGTATACGGAAGGTTTTTTAAAACGATTTGATAAGGATTGACGCCTAATCCCACAGACGTAATGGTTACAATGAGACCATAAGGGGCTGAAGGAACCGTAGCAATCGCACAGCTTGCTAACAAAATCGTCAAGGTTACCGAAGGCAGCGCTTCTGCTAACAAACCACTTACACCCCCAAAGATCCCCATCGTAGCAATCGGATGCACGCCAAGCAGCGTTAAAACAAGAAATGCCGCTTGAATAAACAACATAATGAGAATAGGACTGCCTTCCAAAGCAACAATAGGATCCTGTAAATATTGCAAAAATGGAGAAGCATTCAATGCTTCCGTAAAAAACGATAACGACAATAATAACACGATGAAATTATTTAAGTTGTTCGTCTGTCTTTTCCATGTCGGCCAGCCAATCTGCAGGAAACTGGTTTTTCTTTTTTTCACCACTGCCCATATAAAAGCAAATGGGAAGATAGCAATGGTGACGGCAAATAGAAAGTCAAACTGCACGACATTTGCCAGGAAAACAACCACCACTAAAAATAGAACAAGAGCAGCTATAAATTCCACCAGTTTCTTTTTTTGGAACTGGGGAGGACTTGATGTCAGTAATTTACTTCCTATATCATGTTTTCGAAAAATGAGCTTTCCAATAGTCGAGTCCAATGTAATTCCAAGAATGGCTACGAGCAGCATCCAGGGCAGCACTTCCAAGTAATTCGCGCCTGTAATGAAGATGGATGTAGCCAATAATATTTCGAGTGGACTCCACAGTAATGCAAGAGAATACCCTCTAAGCGTCGCCATGGCTATGAAGCTATTTCTGACTTTTGTTTTAGCTTCTTTTAACTGCTCTTTCAGCAAGTCTTGCGAGATTGTAGCTGATGATAAATTCAAAAAAGCTGCCAGCGAGACCATCGTTACTTCACTTCGTATGTACAAGGCCCCCATACCTTTTACATTCCCGCCAAGCAAAGACTGCAGTAACTTATTATATCTCCCGGCCTTCACTACACTATTCATCCAGGGCAGCATGGAAAGAAGAAAAAGCAGACTTATATTCCCAGCAAAGAAAGAAGGTATTTCACCTGCTGAGATGTCACTTGATACAAAGAAAAAAATGCCGACTGCTAGCAGTACGACACCAAGCATTTGGAAAACCCTGTCGGACCTGGGGAAATTAACGAATAACATAACCATTCCCATGATCCCAATGACGAAGAAGAGAATGTCATTTGCCCAAAACACGTGAACAATATTTAATAAAAACACCAATGAGTAAAAGATGTATAAATGGTTTGTAATCCTTAAATTATGCATAATCTCTCCTGCCCATAGGCGAACAAATAACATATGGAATGAGTTCGTCTACTTATTTTTACCAATGCTCTCATCCTATCGGTTACAATGAACATTTTCAAGAATCTTGAATTTCGGACTAACCCCAAATTTCAAAAAGGCAATCTTATGGCTTTGAACCTGAGAGAGATTAATTTGCATCCTAATATAACAAATATAAAAAGATTGACTACTCTTTTTTTGCGCCCCGCTAAGAAGCCTTTTCTATACTCATTCCATCCACTAACTCTTGAAGTTCATATGTTAATTGATTTAGCTGATCAACGACTGCTTCCAATTCCTGAGACATGGCCAGCTGTTGTTGAGAAGCAGCAGCTATTTGCTCACTGCCCATGGAATCTAGAACTCTCGCTCCACTTGTACGGATTTGGGAAGAACGCTGGCCCTTATCTTTCATTCGGTGAGTTCATCCGAGATGGCGTCTTTTCTGTAATATCCCGTACAACAGAAACAAAAGTAGAGACCTCACTAATACTAATGTTAATCGGGTTCCGTATCTACTCGTAAAAAAAAAGCTGCCGGAAAACCAGCAGCTTCATTCTTTCCTTCATTCTTTTTATCGGATGTTCATCTCAGAAGGTTTAGGTCCTTTTCTTTCTCCGCGGTCTAATTTATTAATTGCATTCATGTCCTCTGCCGTTAGTTCAAAATCGAACACATCGAAATTTTCTTCGATTCTTGAAGGTGTTACAGATTTTGGTATAACGATGGTATCATTTTGAAGATGCCAGCGGATAATGACCTGGGCGGCTGTCTTATTGTGCTGCTCCGCTATGGATTGGATGGTCTCGTCCTTCAGAACTTCTTTCCCTTGCATTAATGGGCTCCACGCTTCTAAATGAATGCCATTTTTGCGGCAGAAATCTTTTAGTTCATTCTGAGCAAGGTAAGGATGGCATTCAACCTGGTTGACGGATGGTTTTACTTCACACTCTTCCATCAGGCGGTCGAGATGGTCGATATCAAAGTTACACACGCCGATCGCTTTTACTTTTCCATCCTTCTGCAGCTGTTCTAGTGCTTTATAAGTTTCTACATATTCGTCATATTCAGGCGTTGGCCAATGGATAAGATAAAGATCCACATACTCAAGACCCAGTTTATCCAGACTAGTTTCCAACGCTTGAATTGTGTTGTCATACCCTTGGTCGGCGTTCCATACTTTGGTCGTAATAAAGAGTTCGTCACGGCCTAAACCGCTTTGTTTAATAGCTTCGCCCACCTGTTCTTCATTTTTGTAGGCAGCAGCCGTATCTATATGGCGGTATCCAGTTTCAAGTGCCTTGGATACAGCAGCCACAGCGTCTTTCTGTTCTACTTGCCATACTCCGAATCCTAGTTGAGGCATTTCCACATTGCTATGAAGTGTCATAGATTTCATTCAAAAAAACTCCCTTTCTTATAAAGGTTTACAGAAGAAGTGTAGCATAGAAAGTTTTCCCAATGCTTCTATTCTGCTTACCCTATAAGAAAGGGAGGCTTCTTAGTATTATTTATATGTGACTTGATATAATTCTACAGACCTTTCATGGCCACAGGTTAGTTGATAGATGAGATCTCCTTCTTGCTCCTTCTTATCAATGCTTTGACACGTCTTTGTGGTTACCTGTCCATTTCCGAGTTTATCTCTTCGGTTATCATGCTTATAATTAATCTCTTCCCCATTAAAAAATAGATCAATAAAAATAGGATCGCCTTCTGTTGTACGCCTTACGATGTGTACCTCATCCACGATCCCCTGCTGAACATTTTGAATAAAAGTATCCAGCTGTTCAATAATCTCAACTTGATTTTCTACAGACTTTTCCTCCGTTTCTTCTTGGCTCACCACAGGAGAGTCCTCCAGCTCTTTTTCTTCTTTCGGATCGGCTTCATGATCTTTCGTCTCCATCGTTACGCTTTCCTCTTCCTCGGAGTGGTCCTTTTCAGTGCTCTCAGCGCAGCCGGCAAGTAATAAAACAAGCAATAAAATTCTCCATATTTTCATGCTTGATCACCTCTACTTCATTAGACGAATCAAATGAAATTACGTTACAACCGGCCGCGAGAAGCTCAATTTTTAAATAAGGTAATCTGCCAATTCGATCCAGTTCCAATGTTATAAGCATTGGCGAACGAACCCTGATTAATAGCTACACCTAGATTATCAAGTGAATTCACGTAAACTAAAGGCTCCCCTTTATGTGTATCAGCAAACGAACGACCAAAAGTCATCGAGTTATGGTAAGCTTCCCGACCATCGTAAGAGATCGCCACTTCCAACGTATCTCCATAACCAACCCCAATGTGTTTGAAAAAATCATGGGGGATGTTGGTCCACAAGTTACCAAAACGAATATCCAAGATGTCGATGCTGCCAACTACGTAATCTCTCCCTATGCTGGGTTCCTGTATAGGAAGTACCTCCAGGGAATCTAACGCTACTTCCGGTCCTACTTCTTCAAACGAAATCACTCCAGAAGCAAGACGCGCTCCTGTATATGCATAAATATCTCTTCCGTGAAACGTATAGGATTCCCCTGACCTTGGCAGCCGATTGATAGATTCATCAATTTCCCTAGCCTGGACAATACCTTCTGTACGCTTAATGTGAGTTAACGTTCCGTTATCAGGAGTAATCACAAAGTGACCTGCCCCTGTCTTTACTCCGAGACTCCTTCTCGTCGAACCTACACCGGGATCCACCACTGAAACAAAGACCGTGCCTTCCTTCCAGTAAGCAATGGTCTGCCACAATCTGTAGGAAGCTTCCCATATATTGAAAGGGGGAATGTCATGGGTTAAGTCAAAGATAGATAGCCCATCAAATACGGAGTAGGCCACCCCATGCATGGCGCTGACTGCCCCGTCACTTCTACCAAAATCGGATTGTAGAACTAATGCTCGATTCATTGAATCCCGCCTCTTTTTTTAGTTATAAATTATTGATAGTTTATCCAAATCCTTCAGCAAAATCAACAAATCTTTGTTTAACTTATTAAAACGATTTTACACATAATCCGCTCGAAACGATTTAAACAATACTTTTTTAAGTCATCATGTTAATTCTTAAAGATAAACTCCCATTACTGGAGCACTCAGTTTCGAGATAAATGGGGACCGTTACTCTATTTGGAAGAGGGCTGGCGGGGAAATAACTCGCTTTCCTATGGCCCTACACGACGTGGGGTCGATCGACCCTGCGTCGTGCAGGGCCGCGGAAAGCGAAATCGTCCCCCGAAGGACCTTCACTCTAACCCAATATCTCGAAACTGAGTCTTAAAGTAAACGGCCCTATTGTGGAATAAGGCTATGATGAAATAACGAGCCAAATTGCTTAATAGAGCCAAATAATAAAAATAACCAAACGTTACAGTTAACGTTTGGTTTTCTTCTTAGGATATATAATAATCATCCGAAACATGATATAAAAAAACAGGGAAAAAAATATAAGAGCGCTGAGACTGTTGGGAACGGGTGTGTTTTTTAAAAGAATACTTAAAATTAACGGCACGGTAGCAGCATATGCCGTCATCTTCCACAACTGCTGGTACGTCAATTTACGTTCCAACTGTCTCGTGATAAGAAGAGCCGCACCTGCAAGAGCAGATACACCCACGAGAATCAGAAAGATAATCAGCATCGGATAGAAGACAAATACCTGTACCAGATAGAGTCCGCGGGACACTTCCGTCAAGTTTGAGTCAAGACGTATAATCGTACCAATCATATCCGGCAGAAACAGTACCGTCATTAATATGAACAAGTACACGATGGTATTTGTAATTCCTTTTCTATTTAGGCGGAACATGGCTTCCTTCTTAGGTAAACGTACACTATTCCATAACGAGTCAAAAAACCCCATTTTATTCTCCTGCCTTAATCTGCATAAACAGCAAGTTCTTCTTCAATCTTTGTACGGATTTTATCCAGAGCTTCTTCTTTCGTTTTAGCAAAGACACGAGTCCCATTAACAATAGCATAAGGTCTGACCGCACACATGCCGCAGAAGGATAGGCATTCGTTCATGAGTACCGCCACTTCAGGGTATTCGGACTCAATAATGCCTTCAATATCCAGCTCAGTTATTAAGTTTCCATCACAAACTTCGACTACAACTACCCCCATGGTTGAATACTCCTTTCTGTGATGACTAAAATGATAGCCCTAGAATCTCTCGTGCATGGCGTTCGTCCTGTTTCATTTCTTCTACAAGTGCATCCATTCCCTTGAAATCCACCTCATCCCGAAGATGACGAAGGAACTTCACGGATACTGTTTGATCGTATAAATCCCCTGAAAAATCCAGAACATACGCTTCGACTTTATAAGAATCACCGTTTACCGTTGGCCGGTAGCCAGCACTAATTAGCGTATAATAATATTCGGGAGCCTCCCGGTAAAGTTTGACCACTCCAAGGTAGACAGCTGGCTTTACCTCTACATATTCCTTAATATCTCCCAAATTCAAAGTAGGAAACCCTAGTTCGCGTCCAAGCTGCTCTCCTTTTTCTACAACCCCTGTAATTTCTAAGGGACGTCCAAGCATGGCTTGAACAGCTTCCATTTTTCCTTTGTGCACAAGGGATCGTATTTTTGTACTGCTGATCTTTTCCCCATTCATTTTTAAATGCGGCACAATTTTCACAGGTACGTTTCTTTCCTGACAGAGGTCAGCAAGCCCCTCTGCATCAGAGCCTCTTCCCTTACCGAATCGAAATCCTTCCCCGACAAGAATGTGTGAAATATTTAATTTGCTTAAATGCTCAAAGACGAATTCTTCCGGAGATGTTTTCGCATACTCTTTTGTAAAATGAACATGGTAGTAACGATCCACTCCGTACCCTTGAAGCAATCTTATTTTATCTTGATAAGAAGATAGAGATGAAGCATATTCAGGGTCTCCTTTTAACACCCATTTGGGATGATCGGAAAATCCATAAACGGCAATTTGATCCTCAGAGGAAGCCAGTTTTTTCGCTTCATTCAACAGGTGTTGATGTCCCAGGTGTATTCCGTCCATTTTACCAATAATTAATACGATAGGCTCTGAGTTTTGCGGCGGCTGTGCCGTTACTTCAAATATCTCCATCTCCATTGCTCCCCTTTAGTATAATGATTAAACCTATTAATTATATAATACCATGTCCTATTTAAGCAACACTTGCTCTCATTTGCAACTGTTCTGCACGTTGTGTTTAATAATAGGCAAGAGCTTTTGCAAAGGAGGCTAGCTGATGATCAAGGAAGCGAGAAATTTTGCTGCAGAAGCCCATAAAGGTCAAAAGCGAAAAAATTCAAATACGGACTACATCGTCCACCCTGAAAGAGTCGCAGAATCACTGTTAAAGGCAGGTTTTAGCACAGAAGTAGTGTGCGCAGGTTATCTTCATGACGTGGTAGAAGACACGTCCTATACGCTTAAAGACATTGAAAAAGAATTTGGAGGAGAGGTTAAAGCATTAGTAGACGCTCACACTGAGAACAAAAGCAAATCCTGGCAAGAGCGAAAAAGCCACACGATCCAATCTGTTAGAGAAGGTTCATTGGAGCTTAAAGCACTAATAGTGGCTGACAAACTAGATAATCTTCAATCGTTGAATCAGGATTTAGAGATAAATGGGGATAAAGTGTGGAGTAATTTTAACGCTGGTTATACACATCAGAAATGGTTTTATCAATCTGTAGCAGAAGTGATGGGGGTTGGATTAAAGGAGAAGGATGTTCCAGCTTTCTTTAACACGTACCGTAAACTAGTTAAACAAACGTTTGATTAACTCCAGGGGAAGGCCCGGGTCTCCCCGTCCTTCCCTTGACTTATAACATTACAGGGCGATAATAACTGTCGATAATTTCTTCATCTGAATGAGGAATTTCTTCTCCTCTTACAATCTGGGCATTGTTTATACAGCCACTGGTAAGGAGGATAATGTCATTTTCCTGACCAAGTTCCAGAGACCTCTTTACTCCTTCAGCACGGGTCTCGGCCGTATGAATATAAGATGCTTTAGGTTCTTTAAACCCCGTCATTACTTGATCAATAATGACTTGAGGGTGGTGATAACCTGGGTGATCGACGGTTACGACCACTTGATCAGCTTTTCCTTCAATCGCGGCAGCCATTTTGGGCATTTTTTTAAAGTCCCGGATTCCTATGCCGGCTATCATAACAATTAACTGGCGGTAATCAAGTTTCTTTACTTCTTCCAGCAACCTTTCCAGAGCGACCGGAGTATGAGCATAATCTAAAATGACTTTTTGATTGTTTGGAGTTTGAATCACCTGGAATCTCCCTTCTGGTCCTTCAAGTTTAGGAAGAACGTTTAAAACTTCTTCCATGGTAAATCCAAGCAGAAGGGATGTTCCTATAGCAGATAGAACATTTGCTACATTATAGGTGCCATACACTGGCACATACACCTTTTGTGTAGATCCATTAAAGGTTAAATCGAAAATCGAGCCCTCTTCTGTGACTTCAATATTTTCCGCTCTAATATCCGCCTCGCTGTTTGATTGGATACTGTATGTGATCATATTTTCATCGTAAAGTTTTAGAAGGTCTTCTCCCATTCCCTCGTCATCTGCATTAACCACTTTATGAATGGATTGATGGAAAAGCCTCATCTTGCATTCTTTATAGTGAGCAATGGTTTTATGATACTCGAGGTGTTCTTCAGAAAAATTTGTGTGAATGGCTACATCAAACGTTATTCCTTCTACACGCTGTTGATCAAGAGCTATCGATGAAACCTCCATGACCGCAGCATGATCGCCTTCCTCAACTAAATCACGAAAAATATGATGCAAGTCTAATGACTCAGGAGTAGTGGGAGTACTCTTCTTATAAACAAACCTTCTTTGAGACGACCAGATCCCCGTTGTGCCGATTGACCCCGTTTTCATGCCTAGAAGTGTTAATAATGAACGCACATAAGCAGTTACAGTAGTCTTGCCATTTGTACCTGTTACCCCAATTGTTTTTAAACGCTCATCTGAGTTGCCGAAGAAAAACTTTGAAAAAGAAGCCATGGCTTCTCTAACGTCCTCCACAACAATAAACGTACAATGGGGGTAAGTTTGACTAAGCTCCATAAACAACACTTCATTCACGCCGATAATAAGTGATGCGCCGTTCTGTACCGCTTCTGCTACATATTGATCTCCATTAAAACTCTCTCCTTTAATACTGAAGAAAGCAAAATTCCTCTCCACCCGTTTGGAGTGGAAGGCAAGATGAACCACCTCCTGATAATCAGGACCGTACCTACGCTTTATATTCAAATGTTTGAATTGATCAAAATGTATCATCATAGTTGTTTCCTCACTCATAATATAATAGTTAGCGTCGTCCGTTTCGCATAAAATTATGTATGTTCTCTCTGTCTGATTAACGGAAATAAAACCATCATCTTCCGGGCTTCAATATACCCCCGCCCCCACACTAGATTAATTAAGGCTTTTCCCTCATTTTAACGCAGGCAAACGCTTTTGAGGTCTAATAAATGAAAAACAGTCCCAGCGCCCAGGTTATTCCCAAATAAACCCACCTCAGGTCATCCATAATATGGATGACCTGAGGTGGGTTTATTTTCCTTATTCGCTTTTTTGTTGTGGGGATTTTCAGTAAGGGGAAATGAACGCAGTTGCCCTAAAGCTTATAACATTCACTTGCTTAAACTCAGTTGGAAAAAGGAATGCACTGCACAGCTATCCACCTAGCCATTAAATACTTTAAAGGGAATCCTCTTTATGACTGCGGCTGCACTTCCTTTTCCTCTTCTTTAACAAATGATGTCTTTTTTGTCTTATTCATCAAGACTGTTAAGCTGATGAGGGTAACAAGAATTGTAGCACCCATATCTGACAGAATAGCTACCCATAGTGTAAGCCAGCCCGGAATGGTCAGAAGTAACGCGACAAGCTTCAGTCCTAAAGCCAGTGAAATGTTAAGCTTAACAACTCGATTCACTTGCTTGGCAATTTTTATAGAGCTTGGCAGTTTACCCAGGTGGTCCTGCATAAGAACTATATCCGCTGTTTCAATTGCACTATCGGTTCCTTTCCCCATAGCAATGCCAAGATCAGCTGTAGCTAAAGCTGGTGCGTCATTAATACCGTCACCTACCATAGCGAGCTTAGAACCTTCACTCAGTCTCTTTACCTGTTCTACTTTCTGCTCTGGAAGCAGTCCAGCATAAACATCGGTCAGCCCGATTTCTTCAGCTACTTTTCGAGCTGTTTTGTCATGGTCTCCTGTAAGCATTATCGTATGCTTAATCCCTGCCAAATGAAGGTCTTTAATTAAGGACTTACTTTCTTCTCTTATCTCGTCAGCGATTCCGAATAAACCAAGAATCTCCTCTGAACTTGAAACAATGACCAGCGTATATCCTTCTTCTTTTAATTCCTCAATATCCTTTTGCTGTTCTTTGGATAAGTTTAAGTGAGAAATTGTCTGTTCACTGCCAATGTAGTAAGGATTATGATCAATTTCAGCATAAATTCCTTTTCCCGGGATAGCTTCTACTGCAGAAGGTTCTCTTAATTCTGAGTTTTTAGTATTTACTTCTGCCATAACGGCCTTGGCGATCGGGTGAGACGAACTCTTTTCAATCGATCCAGCGATGGAGTAGAATCGTTCAGGATCATATATTCTCGCTGTCTGAACGGTAGGTTCACCTTTCGTCAATGTGCCCGTTTTATCAAAAGCAATGCTTTCCACTTTACCCAGCTGCTCTAAAAACACTCCGCCCTTTACCAGTATCCCATTGCGTGCGTTTTTCGTAATTCCTGACACAATGGCAATCGGTGAAGATAAAATGAGCGCGCACGGACAACCGACAATTAAAACCGCGAGTCCCTGATATAGAGCTGCTCCCCAGTCCATACTGAATACGACAGGGGGAACGGTCATAACCAATAGGGATATCAGCATGATAGCCGGGGTATAGTACTTAGCAAAGCGATTAATAAATAGCTCGGTTGGTGTTTTCATTTCCTGCGCTTCTTCAACTAAGTGCAGAATTTTCGCTAAAGATGAATCTTCATAGGCTCTCGTTACTTTTACTTTTAGGAGGCCTTCGTTATTAATGCTTCCTCCATACAAATCTTCCCCTGCTGTCTTTTCGACCGGCAGTGATTCCCCGGTAATAGCCGATTCATTCACCGAACTCGAGCCCTCCATCACAATCCCGTCGGACGGGATTTTTTCACCGGCTTTCACAAGAACTAAATCTTTTTCTTGCAGGGATTCGATCGGTACGACTCTTTCTGATCCATCCTCAAGTAACAGGGTGGCCTGTTTGGGAGCTACTTTTAGCAGCTGCTCCATTGAATTCCTTGCTTTTTCCATGCCCAGGCCTTCCAGGTATTCATTTAACCCGAATAGGATAGCTACAATTGTAGCTTCACGCCATTCCCCTATAGCTACGGCTCCTATCAGTGCAATCGTCATCAGTGTATCAATATTGAACTTCAACTTTACTAAATTTTTGGCACCTTTAATAAATGTCTGATAACCGCTGAGAGTCATGGCAGCTACGTACATAACAATTAAAACATAGCTTGAAACATAGTTCTGTAGTAAAAACGTAAGTCCAAAGATAACACTTGAAAGAAAAACAAGCATCTTCATATTAGAACCGTGAGAGTGGTTATGCCCGTGATGGCCATTTTCTCCATGCTCGTTCGTTTCTACAAGTGAGGCTCCGTCTGATT
Organism: Halobacillus sp. K22; assembly: GCF_052246795.1. Taxonomy (NCBI): domain Bacteria; kingdom Bacillati; phylum Bacillota; class Bacilli; order Caryophanales; family Bacillaceae; genus Halobacillus; species Halobacillus sp. K22. The sequence goes on from NZ_JBQQCN010000016.1 coordinate 67,798, forward strand.
TCAATATTTGACGCACCTTGCTTAAATTAACTTTTTCATGGACGAGAAGTTTGCTTGAATTAAACTTTAGCTGTGCATCGCCGCCATGGTCTAACTTTTTAATTTCACTTTCCATTTCGGCTGCACAATTTGCACAAGACAGCCCCTGGAGTTTATATTCTTTCATTGTTTCTCTCTCCTTTAGTGATGCAGAGCGTGGTTGATCGTTTGCTGTAGAACATTGATGACATGCTCATCATCATGAGAGTAAAATAGTGTTGTACCTGCTCTTCTGTATTTAACTAAACGCAAATTCTTCAAAAACCTCAGCTGATGTGAAACTGTTGACTGTCTTAACTCTAACGTATCTGCAATTTGGTTAACGGACATCTCTTGCTCACATAGAAGATGTAAGATCCGGATACGAGTCGGGTCAGACAAAGCTTTAAACGTTTGGGAGACGACGAACAGTGTCTCCTCATCCAGCCCCTCTACTTCTTGTTTATCCTTCTGATCTTTTTTCTTCTGTTCATTATCCATATGATTTTACACCATCCTTATATGCACATATATTCATATATACACTTATCGTATGCAGGATTGCCTTTATTGTCAACCATGTTCCGCCTATGTTTATTCCACGTTTTTATTGGGAAATACCTTCCTAGCGCATGATGCTGCGTTAAAATAAAATCTCTATAAACATTTTTTTTTATTAAAGGAGGATTTTTGTATGGCTAAGAAAGTATTAATGGTGCTTACCAACCACGATAAAATTACTGATGAGACACCTACAGGCGTATGGCTTTCCGAGTTCGGCGAGGCTTACAATGAATTTAAACAGCACGGCTATGAAGTAACTGTAGCAAGCCCTAACGGTGGAGTCGTCCCTGTAGATCCAAACAGTGTGAGCGAAGATGAGCCTCAGGAAATTTTAGATACAAAACCTCACCTGGAAAGCACAGCACCAATCACTGATTTCTCAGCTGAACAATTTGACGCTGTTTTCTTGCCAGGCGGACATGGAACTATGTTCGATTTTCCTGATAATGAAACTCTTCAAAAACTGCTTTGCAACTTCTATGAAGCTGATAAATATGTAGCAGCTGTTTGTCACGGCCCTGCAGGACTTACAGGAGCTACTCTATCTAATGGAGAGCCACTGGTTAAAGGTAAACGAGTCAGTGCCTTCACAGACGCTGAAGAAGCTGAAACCACTCTTGATCAGTACATGCCTTTCTTACTTGAGAGTAAGTTGAATGAACTAGGAGCTACAGTTTCTTCAGGACCTAACTGGAGCACACATTATGAAGTGGACGGTTACTTGATCACTGGTCAAAACCCTCAATCCACGGAAGCTGTCGCTAAAGAACTCGTTAAACAATTAGGTTAATAGTAGATGAAGGCTGGTATCCTGCTTGGATATCAGCCTTCTTTATGTATTGAAAAAGGCGCTACAAGAGTTGCTCAGTTATTACTTGTGGAATGGTGGCCATATCCACCGTTATAAAGTCCGCTTGTATTTCTTAATAGCTCATTAATAGAGTTTAGACTCCCCTATACCGCAGAAAGATTCATCTTGTAATGGAAAAAGTGTCTTATGGTAGTATAATTCATACACAAAAGGAGGTTTCTGATGAAGAAGAAATTAGATCATATCGGTGTTGCCGTTCGAGATATAGAAAAGAGCATCGATTTTTATACAAATGAACTGGGCGGGGCATTAATCGACCGCTACCGAAGTGAAGCGGAAGGAGTGGAAAGTGAAATCGCCATCATAGATATTGAGGGCGACAGGACAGAACTTCTCATGCCTACGAATAATACGACTTCTCCCATTGCCCGGTTTATTAAGCAAAAAGGAAAAGGCGTTCATCACATTGCTTATCACGTGGGGGATCTGGATCAAGCTTTGCAAGAACTGGAAGACAAGGGCATCCGCACACTAGAATGGTCGCTTCGAACGAACAAGCATGGAAGACGTTTAATTTATTTGAACCCCGCCGATACAGAAGGAACTATTATCGAATACTGCGATTATCCAGAATAAAAAAGTAAGAATTTCTTAGGTTGAGCAGCTTTGACAAAGCTTAATGAAAATTCATTTATAAAGGCCTGTATTAACCACAGGCCTTTTTTTATTTACTTGATTTTGGTGGTATGAGATTGGCACGCACCAAGCAGATCGGGCAATCCGATTATTATTAATAATATCGGTAAATAAATACCGATTGGCTCGTGCCAGGTATTTTATTTTCTTTCTGGAATAGGGGTGTACATAAAAAAAGACCAAATCGCTTAGCGATCTGGTCTTTTTTGGCCCATCTGCTTTGTGTAGCTCTTTAAAGAGACAGAGAGACTTACTCTCAAGATCGTCACTCTTTCTTACTACATAATCTCTATGGCTTCTGATAGATCATAATCAGCAGGATCGAGCTCTGTCTCCTGACCTAAAGCAAGTTTTGCAAGTTCAGCCCCGAGAAATGGACCGGAAGTTAAGCCAGAAGCCCCAAGACCGTTAGCGGCCAGAAGACCGGGGCGACCGGGCACATAACCAAATACCGGCAGAAATCCTGGCGTAAACGGCCGGAACCCTACCCGTGTTTCCTGAAGGGAACTGTTATATAATCCTGGAGCGTAACTGAGTGTTTGGTCGAAGATTTCATGAATTGCTCCCGCTGTCGTCCGATGATCAAATTCCGTATCATCTTCATGTGTGGATCCAGCAATAATTCTACCTCCGCCGAACGATAACAAATATTTATTGGTCGGCGGCATAACCACAGGCCACTCACTTGTATTCTTGTCCGGAAGTTTTAAATGGACAATTTGAGCCTTTTGGAACGTAACCTTAAAATCAATGCCTAAAGGAGTAAACAATTCCTTCGCCCAGGCGCCTGCTGTCACGATCACTTGATCTGCAGAGCAGAACTCATTATTCACTTGCACACCTCTATCTTCCCCTTTATATACAAGCGAAGCTTCTCCTTTGATCTGAACAGTTCCGTGTTTCTCGGCTGCACGAAGCAGAGCATCTCTCATTAAGCGCCCATCTACTCGAGCCCCTCCACTTACATGAACCGCTCCATATTCCTCCGATAATACCGGAAAAAGTTTATACGTTTCTGCAGGAGAGAGTCTTGTTACTTCTCCGATCTCTGGTGCTTCCTTCCTTCGTTTTAGCACCCGTTCTACCATCTTATCCAACTTATCTTCATCGGTATGCAAACTAATTGCTCCGACTTTCTTGTACCCTGTTTCAGTTTCTCCATCACTTTCCAGCGATTGAACTAAGTCTGGATAGTACTTAGCCCCTCCTCTGACAAGCTGATACCACTTTTTATTTCGACGCTGGGAGAGCCACGGACATACAATTCCTGCAGCTGCTTCCGTGGCCTGTCCCTGATCTTCTCGATCCACGATGGTCACTTCAGCACCTGTTTTTGCTAAATGGTAAGCCGTTGAAGCACCAAGAATCCCTGCGCCCACCACAATATATTTAGTCACATCTAACACCCTGTTTCCTCTTAAATTCATTAATTAGTTATTTTACAAGAGATGAGAGGGTCTCACAAACGTGAACACATTAGGCTGAATGGCCAGCATATCTCCTCAATTTTCAGTGCTCGCAATATTCACAGAGATACCGATAACATTGGTCCATGGTACTTACACAATCATGAACTTCTTCATTTTCTATTTCATAAAGGCCATAATTATTTTTCGTGATCGTAAACGGATGGATGGTGATCGTCCGGCAGTTATCATTGGAGAATCTTTGCAGTTCTAAAAAAATAGGATCCCATTCATCTTCTGCTAATTCAAACCAGCTGCCCTGCTCCATCTGACTCTCTCCTTTTCCGCTTCCATTAACCCTGTTTATTTCAGCACAGATACCTTATGCTCTCTATTAAATAAATTCTACTTCCCACTTATCATTTACATAAAGACCAATAACCTCTGCTTGAAAACCCCACGATTGAACAAGCTCCACCGATTGGTTAATTTGTTTTACTTTTTCTTCCCTTGGAACTGGATTCCCTGCACAGTCGTGGTGCCCAACAATTGCAATAATGTCAGACCCGTGTTTTTCACAGGAAATACTTACTTTCGTTTGCATCGCTTTCAGGTTTTCCGGTGAACCTTCCAGTAAATAACGAGTCGGTCCTGCTTCTGTAATCATATCTACGTATTCAGCGTCGTACTTCTCCTGCATCCAATGGATTACCGGCAGTTGGACTCTTCCGTCCATACAATTAATTGCTGTCACAAATTCTCTTTTACTCAAAACAATACCTCCTGATATTCATAGTCTATCTAATAGTTTATCAAATTTTGCAGTTGAAAATTGATTCTTTTTTAAAAAAGTATGGCTCAGTTAAAGTTTATTATCGATTATTCATAAGAGGTTTATTACACAATAGGGCCGGATTGTGGAAGACTCGATTTCGAGATATTTTGTAGAGAAAGGGACTCCCGTGGGAGAAGGAGCTAGGCGAGACCCCACAAGGAGCGATAGCGACTGAGGAGGCTTGCCAGTTCCCCCACAAGAAAGCGAGTTATTTCCCCACCAACCCTTTTCCATCTAGAGTAACGGGCCCATTTATCTCGAAACTGAGTCTTCCACAAACGGGAGCTTATCCTTAAGATCAACACGGAAGTTTAACGGAGCCAAAAGTATAGGAATAGTCGCTTATATTAAAGCAGCTGCTTTAATATAAGCGACTATTCCACTGCATTTCTCTTAGCGTGATTATGCCCTCTTATGCAGATAGTCGGCCAGTCCCATCGCGCAGACTTCAAAATCTAAGCGCAGCAATTCAAAAACTGGATGTTCTTCTGTAATGTTCTGTTTATTTAAATAAGCCGAAACACGTTTATGGAGCCGCTGCTCAATACCGGCGATCCCTTCGTTCTTACTCCATGCTTCTTGTGCTTCCTCCACAAAGACCGGAATCCAGTCACTGACTTCATTAAAAGCTTGTTCAGGTTTTTCTGTTTTACCAAAATGTCCGAAGAAAAGCCGTTTCGGTTTCATAGCGCGAAAACGCTCAATGGATTGCTCCATCGCTTCCGGATCGAATTGGTTCGGTGAGGTAGTAGGAAGATAAAAGGTCAAACCTGTGTCTTCGGTTTGATGATAGCGGATACCTGCTGTGTCACCCGTAAAAATTCCCTGACTGGCAGAATCAAAAATTCCTAAGTGGTGTTTCGCATGACCAGGAGTATCATAAAAAGTCAAACGGCGGTTTTCCTCAATATCCAGCGTCTCTCCATCCGATTTCACAAGTATTCTTTCTTCGGGGACTGGAAGAATAGGATCAAACAGCTTATCAAATTGATCTCCGTAAACCGCCCGTGCGCCCGCAATCAACTTGGATGGATCAACCAGGTGCCGTTTTCCCCTTTCGTGCACAATGATTGTGGCATTTGGGCATTCCTGAAGCAGCAAACCCGCTCCACCTGCATGATCCAGATGAATGTGAGTTAAAATAATATACTCGACCTGCTCAACAGCGAGCGATAAATCCTTCAATCCTTCTAGGATCCTTGGAACGGAAGGGCTGGGTCCTGTTTCCACTAAAGTAAGCTTTTCTGCCTGTAAGACATATGTACCTGTGCGGCCTTCAAACCCTAAGTCAAAACCATCAATTAAATAAATATCGTTTCCTAGTTCTATCGGTGCTTTCTTGTCCAATGCCTCCACCTCACCTTTCCTTTTTTTACAGTTTACTAAAATATGGATAGAAAAACACCCTGGATGTTTGTCACCAAATGAAAATGGGTGAATATCATGGTTTTGTGAGGAGTTGATAAACAATGGCAGATGAAAAGAATATGTACCAGCAGGCGGCGTCTCACATGAAACCTACTTACAGCCAGTGTGAGAAACACAAGTATTATCACGTTATGGTTACGCTTGAAGATGGAAACACAGTAGATGGCATCATCATTGATGTGAAAAATGATAAAATCACGTTGCTGATTAGTGAAGATGTTATGGTAGATGAAAATGGTGAAAGCTTAAGTTCGAACGATCGCCAATTCGGTTATGGTGGATATGGGCGGAGAAGAGCCCGCCGTTTCCGACGTTCTGTCTTGCCGATCGCAGGATTAACCGCCCTTGCCCTCTTCCCTTACTTCACCCCTTATCCTTACTATCAGTATCCGTACTATTATTAATCGTGTTCCAAGCAGTAGTCAGGGTATCTCTCCATGTCTCCGCCCTAATTACTAGAAAATAAAACCACCTCAGGTCATCCAGAAAATGGATGACCTGAGGTGGAATTTTTTTACTTCATTTTGAGTCTACCCAAAGATGGTTTTTTCGATTTGTTTCATTTCATAGAAGTAGCCTTGCTTATGCATCAATTCATTGTAGGTACCTTTCTCAACAATCGTACCTTCATCCATCACTATAATCTGATCCATGAGTTCAAGACCTGTAAGTCGGTGACTGACTATAATCAGCGTGTCCCTCTCTGCCTGGTCAAACAACCGATCATAAATTTTCCGTTCCGTCAGAGCATCTATAGAAGAAGTAGGTTCATCCAGTATCCAAAGCTTTTCTCCCTTCAGCATCGCCCGTGCGATCGCCAGACGCTGCTTTTCTCCACCGGAGAGATTTTCTCCTTTTTCAAACACAGGGTAATCCAGCTGAAAAGAGCCCAGTTCTACGTCATTGAGGGCAGCCTGCATTTGCTCATCCGTAAGGCCTTCTCTAGCTAATTGCAGATTATCCCGCACGGTGCCAAAAAAGAAATGATTTTCTTGCAGGACAACATTGCTCCTGCTCCAAACACTCTCTTCATCAATATGATCCATTGGATGGTCATTCAACCAGAGCTCCCCATGATCAGGAGTGTGAATTTTTAAGAAGAGCTGCAGTAAAGTCGATTTACCTGACCCACTTGGACCGACAAGAGCGGTCTTAGAACCTGCTGGAATTTTCAAATTCACTTGTTGCAAAGTCTGACGCTCCTCTTCTGGAAAATGAAAATCCACTCCGTTCACTTCTAAACCGTATGACTCCTTGCCAGCGAGCTGCATTTTGCCACTATCCTCAAGCATTTCATCTCCTATGGAAAACAGTCGGCTGGAAGCTCGTTTACTGTCTTCTAAGTGGCTCGGAAGTACGGCCATAGGAGTAGCGTTTTCGAATACCGTAAGCGAAATCATGACAAGCATCGCTAAAAAGAGACCATTCAAATCCCCTCTGGCAACCAGATAAGCTCCCAGTCCCAATACAACCCAGGAGATTAATAAAGATACCAACGTATTAACTGAATGGCTGAAGATTCTCTGCATCCCTTCCCGCTCCTGTTCTTTTATATAAGAAGCGGATGATTCATGCAGCTGGTCTTCTTTCTCTTCCAATTGCTGATAAATTTTCAAATCACGGAATCCATAAAGAAATTCCGTTACATCTATTGATAACTCGCCCCGCGATTCCCTTACTCTATTTTCAATCGTTCTTTGCCGTAATGAAAATAAAAAGGGAACAAACACTCCTGTGAGAACCAGTCCGAGAAGCAGTACGATTGCAATTGAAGTAGAAAAGATCGACGTAAACACAATCGTACTTAAGAAGATCACGACGAGAACCACCGGTGGGTAATAGACCCGCAGGAAAAAGTTCTGCAGACTTTCTACATCTCCTACAATACGAGCCAGCAGATCACCACTCCTGTATTTTTGAAAGACACGCGGAGCATAGGGTTCCAGTTTCTCAAAAAAAGCTACTCGAATATTACTTAACATAGTGAAAGTCGCGCGGTGGGAATAGTAACGCTCCGCATAACGCCCCAGAGCCCTTGCAAATCCAAATAATTTCAAAAAGGCAATCAGCACCGTGAGCGCGTATAGAGGCGGAACAAGAGCGGCTCGTGAAATCAAATAGCCGCTTGAGGCAAAAAGGCCGACAGCTGACATTCCAGCTAGAAAACCAAACAAAATCGATAACAGCACATCTTTTTTCTCCATTGCGACAAGCTTTATCATTTGGCTTAAATCTTTCATGCTGGCGTCCCTCCTTGCTGAAGCTGCACCATTTCTCGATATTCTTTATGACTCTCCATTAATACATCATGAGGTCCTAAAGCAGCCAGATTCCCCTGATCTAAGAACAGGATCTGGTCGGCGTTTTTGATCGTGTGAAGACGATGCGCTACTGTAATGACTGTCGAAGTTTTAGAGAGTTCTTTCATAGATTCCTGCAAGATACGTTCCGTCTTTAAATCAAGTCCTGTCGTGGGTTCATCAAAAAGGATAACCGAAGGACGCTTTAAAAAAGCTCTTGCGATTGCAAGTCTCTGTTTTTCTCCCCCTGAAAGTCCACGGCCTGCCTCTCCTACCGGAGTCTCATAGCCCCGCTCCAGGGATTCAATTAGCTCTGCAATTCCCGCTCGCTGTGCCGCAGTTTTAATGTCGTTCATCGAATGATTACCGCGGCCGCCAATTTCAATATTTTCAGCAATGGTTCCCGCGAATAGATAAGGATGTTGAGAAATATAACTGACTTCTTTAAACCACTCTTGCTCTTGATAAAAAGACAGAGGTTCCCCATTCACTTTCACATGTCCCTCTGAAGGCTGGAGCAGCCCGGCTACAACGTGGAGGAGTGTAGATTTACCTGAACCGCTTTTCCCGACAATCGCTGTTTGTGAATAAGCGGGAATTACTGCCTGGATATTTTCCAGTGCAAACAATCCCTCCTCTTTTCCATAACTGAAATGTACACTCTCAAGTTTTAAAGATGGGGGCTTTGAACCAGCAGAGAGCTCCCCTTCTCCCCACTCTACATAGGATTCCGATTCATTCAGCTCGTCTTCCAATTGATTGGCAGCGCCTGAGCTTCCGCGTCCTGTATGAAATGCACTGCCGAAATCTTTAAGAGTTAAGTAGAATTCAGGTGCCAGTACTAGAATGAAAAAAGCAGAGAAGAACGGAACACTTTCATAAACCACCAGACGAATGGCAATTTCCAGAGCGATCAGACCGATACTGAGCATAGATATAAATTCAAGCATAAGCGATGAAATAAAAGCTACCTTCAGAACGCCCATCGTAGCATCCCGAAATCCAAGGCTGCTCTTTTCTATTTCGTCTTTCTGCTTCTGGGCTCTTCCAAATAACTTTAACGTCGTTAAGCCTTGAAGCGTATCTAGAAACTTACCTGAAAAAGCTGAAAGCTTCTCCATTTGTTCTTCTGATTTTTTCTTCGTCATTACTCCGACTATTGCCATGAAAAAGGGAATAAACGGAGCCGTAATCAGCATGATGAGTCCAGAGTAAATATGATGCGTAAACACAACAATGAGAATCATAATCGGGATGACAGCAGTCTGAATCATTTGAGGTACATAGTTACTAAAATAACCATCTACTTCGTCTACTGAATCCATAAGCACACTTACTTTACGGCCCGACTGGCCTTTCAATGAGGCTTGAATGGGATTTCTTGAGAATTTCTGAATAATAGCCTTACGATAATGACTCTTTGCGCGAGCCGCCATTTTTACACCCGTACGACCATGAAGCCAAGTAAATCCAGCCCGCCCAGCCAGGACGAGTAAAAGTCCAATGAGCAGAGGGACAATTTCCTGAAAGGATTGCTGTCCCAAAAATATACGGTCCACAATGGCTACGAAAAAGTAAGCCTGTCCTATGATCGTTCCACCGATAATGAGAGAAGTGATGAACAAAGCCAGGATCACTTTTCTTTGACCAAAGGCTAATTTGCTCAAATGTTTCATCTATATAAACTCCTAACTGAAGCTATTTGTGAATTATTTCACACATTAATTTTATTATAAGGGATTTTGCTTAAAACTTCTAAGGATAGAACTGATGAATTTATGACAATTTCTATTCATTTTTTCCTTATCCTTCCCGCCGCATACTCCTTCACGAATCCCTTCTACAAAAAGAGTCTTCATGCTTTCTAAAAGTTCCGGGCTATCCCTTAAAACTCAAATGGTTCAGGAAATCTCTGATTTCCTTCTTACTTCTTAAAGCAACTATTCTTTTTTCAGGGTCCATTTCCTGAAAAGCCTCCAGCCTCTTTTTCATTTTCTTCTTACGAGGATAATAGGTAGTAACAATGAACTTAATAAACTCGAAATCAAGCTTCTCTTTACAACCTTCCCCCATATCTACCCGAGTCTTTCCGCGATGCATCCACCACCTTTTAAGAACACGGGAGAGACAAGTAAGAAGGGGAAGTTCCAGATAAATAATTGTATCTGCATAGGAAGCTCTCAGGTCGTAGGTCGAACTATAATTTCCTTCGATGATCCAAGAGTCTTTTACAACCACTTCCTCCTGATTGCTTTTAAATTCTTGAAAGCCTGCTTCAGTCCAGCCTGGTTTCCAATAGAAGGTATCGAGATGGTAAACATCTATATTCAGCTTTGCTCCCAATTGCCTTGCAAATGTGGATTTTCCAGTCCCTGCTGAAATTCCCATCACCATAATCCGTTTCAATCCTTCATCCCTCCCTTCACTAATCTCACAGTTTTCTATTTATTCCAATCCTGCTCCAAGATGGCATATACAAAAGAATCACGCCACCGGTTCTTCACCCGTAAATTTTCATGCAGGCGACCTTCTTTTTTCATAGCATTTTTTTCTAATACACGGGAAGAAGCCACGTTTCTTACATCGCATGTCGCGTAAATTCTGTGAAGATGGTGTTTAACGAAACCGTATTCAATGAGCATGCCTGCCAGTTCGGTCGCCAGATTCTTAAAAGCATCTCTAATGATCTGGTTCACATATACCCGGGACTGTTCTTTTGTATTTGGTCCCCAGGGCTGGTATTGGCTCACGGCCGGAATAGATGCATAGGAGTGAACATCCTCCCAGTCCTCTTCAACGATTTCACGCAAATTTATGTGATTCCCTTTCCATAAATTCATGATTCTCCTCCTGCTCTTCTATACTTATAAGTAACTTCGATACGTTTCCAGAATGAACCTGGCTCGTTCGTCTATTTTTTCAGGCAGATGCTCGCAAGAAAAGTAACATAAACTTAAACTCTCGTTATCATTTATCTTTAGGGTCCCCTCTATGTTCGAAGCCAGGAACACACTGATGACATTGTAGACTTCATCTCCGTTTGGATACTGAAAATAAAGTTCCTCTCCAGATAAAGTCCCAAGATGCATGTATTTCAAAGCCACAAGTCCTGTTTCTTCATGCAGCTCTCTTTCTGCCGTTTCAAGGAAACTTTCTCCTGGCTCCATAGCTCCACCGGGAAGTCCCCATTCTTTTGTGTCCGATCTGAATTGGAATAAAATTTTATCATCTGGATTTTTAAGCAAAATCGTAGACCCTGCAATAATGAAAGGTCTTCTCCCAATTAAGCTCCTCATTTCTTTCACGTAGTCTCTCACCATTTCACCTGCCTTCTCAGTCCTTAGTTTTCTTACGAGTCGGGCCCACGATTGTTTCAACTTTTCGTCATGACGCTTTGATCCCGCTTCTTCCCCCATTCATAATATTTTCGTTTAGAAGGCTGAGCCACTGTCGCTGTGAGAGCCAACGTGCATATAAGCATGAAAGCAGATCCAGCACTAACGATCATTCTCAGGGAGTACATTTCCGCAAGCAGTCCGAAAACCACCGTGATTATAATAATGAGGACTGACTCTATCCCTTCATAAATACTGCCGACCCGACCCATTACATCAACCGGAACATTACGTTGATAAAAGGTTATAAAACCTGTAGATGCGAATGCTAAAGCAAATGAAAGAACGAAGAAACCTATCGCTGCGCCCATAAAATTCTGGGAGCAGGCATATATCAGATAGCCGGTCGAAACGACCATCGAGCCTGCTCCCATCAAGAGTGATACGGGGAGTCGATTAGCAGCGAGGGCATTAGTCAGTGCTCCTATAGCAATTCCTGTACCAGCAATGCTGACAAGCCCTCCGTATTCACGATCGGACAGCCCTAAAACATCTTTTGAAAAAGCTGCCTCCAGCGAATCTACCGCAGCGGTCATAATGATCATGGCATTAAACAGGAAATAGACCAAAGCCACATAAATATAACGACGGCTGAAGTTCCGAACTACACTCCAATCTTCTCTCCACACCTTATACTGGAAAGAGGGCTTGCCTACAGATTCTTTTCCATCTAATACAGGAAGTAGAAAGGTAAGCAGACCGGATAAAAGAAAGGATAAGCTATTTAGGTAAAACGCAGCGTTTACGGTCCCAATCCCTATCATTATACCAGCGATAGCAGGACCAATAATAAAACCTCCGGACTCCGAAAGTCCCCGCCATGCATTAAAGCGCACACGGTCTTCTGATCCAATTACTTTCGTGATGTACGCCGTCGAAGCCGGCCGGAAGACGGCACTTCCCATACTAATGAGGAAAGCCAGCACGTACATTCCTGCAAGTGGAACAAAAGGAATCATACAAACAAGCACAGCTCTCAGAATATCCAGCTGTATCATTAAACGTCGTTGGTTTGTCCGATCGATGAAGCTGCCTGCCCACATACTCGTACTTAATGCACCCAATGGGTTTAAAATGTAGAGAAGGGCTACTGCCAATGGTGATCCAGTGATCTTTAGGACCATTAAGTTTAAAGCGATAAGGTAAATCCAATCCCCTAGGTTTGATATACCAATACTAACTAACAGGGCGGCTGCCGGCTGGTTCAATATCCTTTTCAATTGAGAATACCCTCCTTGTCTAGTTACAGTAAGAGTTCATTCCAAAAAAAAATCCCACCCCCAAGACTATGGTCTTGGGGGCGAGATCGATATCGCGGTGCCACCCCAGTTTATTAATGTGTTCTCACATTAACCTCATCAAGTACGGCATGATTTCATGCTTATACCCTATCCCTGTAACGGGAGATCCCGTCTCACCATCCCTTGCTGTTCCGGTGAGCTGCTCTGAGGTTTGGTTCAATAAGGATTTCCTGCTCACTTCCAGCAATACGGAGCTCTCTGTTAAGAAATCATTTATCTACTCTTCTCTTCCCAGCATGTAAAATTTTTTAAATCTTACCATACGAATCCAGCTAAGTAAACAAACCAAAACCACATTTATCCAATACGGGTAAACTATTCTCGATGATTTTAATAAGATAGTTCTTACGCTATAACGCCGGATGGTTGAAGCTCAGTTTTGAGAATTGAGAGAGAATTAGGCCCTCCTGGGAAAATCCGGCCAGCTTCATCGCCAGGACACTCGCTCCATAAGCAGGAAGTTCAGGCGGGAAGAAAGAGCACATCTCTTTTGATTTTCCTGCTTATATCTTACCTGTCACGTGCTTCCCGTAGGAGTCTCCCCGTCCCCCTCCGGACCTTGCTTAAATTTAGACTAGTTTTCCTCCCACCCCTCTATTAAAAACGGGAAAAATTCTTGAACTCGGCGGCGGAAATGAGAGTAGTTATGCTCCCCACCATCAATAATCTTAAATTCAGAAGGTTCGACCTTATACTTTACTATATCGTACATGCGCTGATTTGATTCTATGAACCCCTGGTTAATAGTTTCCTCATCGCTCCCCGCTTCGAGAGTACCGCAATCAACATAAAACCTTTCCGCAGAAGATAAATCAGCACTATAAGCCAGTTGCTCCATTTCCTCCTGATTACGAAAAAAAGCTGACGATATGGCTGCCGCTCTTTTAAAGAGGGTTGGATATTTACACATAGCATAAGTAGAGATTAAGCCACCAAGTGAAATTCCAGCCATGGCTGATTTATCCGGCTGAGTGTGGTAGTTTTGGTCAATGTAAGGCTTTAACTCTTCAACAACAAATTCTATGTACTGTTTTCCGCCCCCGCCAATTCGACTTTCATCTTTCATCATATCCCGGCTATACTGGCCATTTTCCCATGGACAATACTCCACTTTTCTTTGTTCCCCAGGCTTTGAATCGATCCCTACTACAATGACCTCATGCTTGTTTCTGTTTAAAAAATGTTCTAAGTTCAGGGATACACCGCCTATAGCTTCCTGGTCATGAAAAATATTCTGCCCATCATGCATATATACAACAGGATAGCTTTTTTCTTTTTCACCATAATCATCCGGTGTATAGACTCTGACTGTTCGTAAATCATTTAAACACTTTGAATTTATTGAAAGAATTTTTAACATCTATTTCCCCACGCCCCTTTACCAATATTACCTATAATTCACTTACGTATTAACTCATGTAAAGTTTCACGGCTTACTTTTGCCTATTCCCTATTATTCAAAATATTAGAATCGAAAAAACAAAATCAGGAAGGAAGTAACTTTCATCTTTATATATGCTTAAAAAAATAAAATTAAGGGAAGATGTTACAGGAAAAAAAGAAAAAGAAGTATAATCATGGCCTGTTTTCCATCCTTGACCATGAACTTTTGAGGTGAAAGAATGAATAAATCATTAATATCGTTAATATTACCTTCTTATAATGAAGAAAAAAATATTCCTATGATCTATGAGGCTATCCATAATCAAATGGAGCCGCTCTCCTACGATTATGAACTCATTTTTATTGATGATGGCAGCCAGGATCATACTTTAGAGTCGATCCAAATGCTTGCTTCTGCTCATGATCAAGTAAAATATATATCCTTCACTCGTAACTTCGGTAAAGAGGCAGCAATGCTGGCCGGACTTGAAAAATCGAAAGGGGAAGCTGTTATTATTTTAGATGCAGACCTTCAGCACCCAAGTTCGTTGTTGCCCGCGATGGTCGAAGGATATGAAGAAGGATATGATCAGGTAATAGCCCGCCGCAATCGAACAGGAGAGTCTCCTCTTCGCAAAGCCCTGTCATCAACCTTCTACAAAATTATCAATCAGCTTGTAGACGTAACATTAGAAAATGGTATTGGTGACTTTCGTCTATTAAGCAGAGCTGTCGTCAACGACATTCTAAAATTAAGTGAAGGGAACCGTTTCTCTAAAGGGCTGTTTTCCTGGGTCGGATACGAAGAAAAAGTGATTAATTATGAAAATGTGAGCCGGCAGGAAGGAGATTCGAAGTGGTCGTTTTCAAAACTTTTAAACTATGCAATCGACGGCCTGGTCTCCTTCAACACTAAACCGCTGAGAGTTTGTTTTTATGCAGGACTCCTCACTTTATTACTATCACTTGGATACATCGGCTTTATTTTTATAGAAATTATCAGGACAGGCATTTCAGTACCCGGTTATTTCAGCACCATCTCAGCGATCCTTTTCCTTGGCGGCGTTCAATTGCTAAGTCTTGGCGTGATCGGGGAGTACATCGGCCGCATCTATAATGAGGTCAAACGCCGTCCACACTATCTTGTAAAGGACACGAATATTCATGACACTAAAGATCAATTCATTCAACAATGAACTTACACGTTTTATCCTCGTTGGAGGAATGAACACTCTTAATTACTACATTGTGTTCTTATTCCTCCACAACTTACTAAATTTTCATTATATGGCCGCTCATATCACCGGCTTTTTCATAAGCTTTGTTATCTCTTTCTTTCTTAATACCTATTTCACTTATAAAGTAAAACCTACCCTCAAAAAGTTCCTGCAGTTTCCATTAACTCAAGTGGTCAATGTAGGAGTTTCATCACTTCTGGTCTTTGTGCTGGTCGATTTACTCAGTTTAAACAGTAATATTGCACCGCTGATTGCTGTGTTTTTCACCGTACCTGTAACCTTTATCGTCACAAGTAAAATATTAAAACAATAATGGTGGTTCCTTATGAATAAACAAAAAATCACGATACTATTTATTGCAAGCCTCCTTGTCGCCACCTTCTCCCATCTTTTCTTTTTGAGAGAGTGGATGGGAGGCACGTTTATGGCTGGGCCCAATGACGGGCTGAACCAAATGATCCCCTTCAAACAATTTATATACGAGAACTATACGAGCGGGAATTTCTTTTATTCGCTCGACTTCGGTTTTGGTGGAGGATTTTTTGGACAGCTGGGGTATTACTTCTCTACGAATCTGTTCTTCCTCGTGACGGTAGGTGTGGTATTTTTATTAGAATTGCTGCACGTGATCGGTACTCCCGACTCGTTATTCTGGGCTCAGGCTATTATCTTCAGCAGCATTATTCGCATGACCCTTGTCATTTTGCTTACAACCTATGTTTTTAGATATATGTCGCTTCACACTATTCCGTCTTTTATTGGGGGTACTCTTTACGGTGCTTCCGTTATATACTTCCGGCATGTATCTTACTGGGAATTTTTCGCAGATGCCTTTCTATTTGTCCCTCTCTTAATTCTCGGGGTTGAAAAAATCATACGTGAACAAAAGCCAGGCTGGTTTATTTTTGCAATTGCCGCAACCATGTTTAACAATTTCTACTTTGCTTATATAAGCTTCATTTTTGTTGGCATCTATATTCTCGTTCGCTGGCTTATTTCCCTGCAGGAAGAAGAAACAAGGAAACTCCAGCAGCTTAAACTCTATGTCATTTCAATAGCACTTGGTATGGGAGCCGCTTCTATTTCATTTGTTCCCACCCTATATGCTTACTTTCATAACTATCGTCCAGCGTTTAATCAAGAACGCCCGCTGATTGACTTCAGCGATAACATGTTGCTGGACAGCCGGACGTTTCTCCTATCGACCATTGTAGTGCTTTTTCTGTTTATCTTTTCTTTTTATAAAAATAGACTATTCCGGTTGTTTGGTGTCTTAACATTATTATTTATTCTTTTTCACTTCAGCCCTTTTATGGGGAGCGTATTTAACGGATTCTCTGCCCCAAGGCACCGTTTTGAATACCTGGGCTTTTTTGCAGCAGGAGGATTGGTCGCAGCCGGCCTTCAGTTAATGAATCGGATAAAAAAATGGGAAATCTGTGCGGCGATCGTCTTAACTGGTTTAAGTTATTACTTGTTTGTCTGGAAGGATCGTTATTACCAAATTGAAAGCGTATTTGATCAATACATGCTGTATCAGGTCGGTATCTCCATAGCAGCTTTTCTATTGCTCAGTATCCAGCATAAAAAAACCTGGGTAGCAGGAGGAGTGATTATTGTGCTGCTGAATGCAGGGATGATGAACGTTTATCAGCATGACAAACTTTTTAAAGCAGGAAATCTCGAAGAAACTACTAAAGAATACATGCTTAGTGATGGCTATGCTTCTCCTGAACAGAAGCAGCTGGTGGAGCGCGTCCAGGAGCAGGACCCAAGCCCCTTTTATCGATTCGAATGGAAAGGGATGGATGACCGCAATAACACCCCGCTTATTCAGGATTTCAGCGGAACCAGTGTCTATTCAAGTATATTAAATGAACATATCCTCTATTGGTATTACGAGGATATGGAAGTCGATATGAAGCAAGAGAGTATCAGTCGTTATTCTGGTTTTGGCGACCGAGCTAATTTATACAGCTCCTTGAGCGGCAAATACATTATGATCAAAAAAGGCTCCGACAGAAATATGCCTTATGGGTTTGAGCCTTATATGGAGAGCAATAACTATCAAGTTTATCGAAACACCCGGTTGCTGCCATTTGCACGGACCACAAGCCAAGTATACAGCGTAGAATCCCTATCGGATGCTTCCATGATTAAACGGGAACAAGCCATGCTTGAAGGAATCATTTTAGAAAATCCGGACTCCGAAACCTCTCAGGTTAAACCGCTCCCTGATTTGATGGATGACGCTGAGGTACAAGCAGTTGGAGGCACCTACAAAGATGAACGGCTGCGAGTGACCGAAGAAACGGGCGGTTTAGACTTGAAGCTCGACTCGCTCCCTCAAGACGCTGAAGATATTTATGTATCCTTTTATATAAAAAATAATGTTAAATCCGCTCCATGGTTTCCGTTGTACGTGAATGATTACCGAACATCGAGAAAATCACGGGAATCGTTTTACAGGACTGGAATGAACGATGTGACGATACGTGTACCTAAAGACGATACAATATCCATCCGCGTACCTGAAGGAGATTATCAGCTGGCCGAGCTTGAATTGCATTACGAAACCTATGAAACACTTGAGAAAACTTATGATGAAGCTAACGAGGTTGCAAGCGTAGCTGCGAATGGAAACCAAATTGATATTCAGGCGAATAATAATCAAAAGGATCAATTTCTTACGATTCCTGTTCCTTACGAAAAAGGCTGGCACGTCGAGGTCAACGGAAAATCAAAGAAAGTGTTACGTGCGAACTATGCCTACCTTGGTGTAAAACTTGAGGAAGGACAAAACCATGTATCTTTTACGTATCATCCTCCTTATTTTAAAATGACACTTGCTTTATTTATCTTATCCATTCTCCTCTCCTTTTTATGGATCAGGAGAATGCAAAACTAACAAAAAGGACGTCCACTGGGCGTCCTTTTTATTATGCCGATTTTTAGTCAGGTGGCATGAATACTCCCGCTCCTTTAAAATAAAAGCAAGAGTTAACGATTTAATCTATTTTGAAGGAGTCTGTTATCATGGCTGAAAACCAAAGAAAACTGCCTTTATATATGCAAATTAAAAATAAAATGGTACACAACGTAAAAAACGGAGTATGGAAGCCAGGGGAAGCCATTCCTTCTGAAAGTCAGTTAATTGAAATGTATAACGTAAGCCGTACCACGATTAGGCAATCGATACGGGAACTAGTCCAGAACGGCGTGCTGGAAACCCGTAGAGGTGCTCCTGCGAGAGTGCGCACGATTCCTCCGGAAAAAGGAGTAAACCCTGGCGTTCTCCACCATGAAAAAGGAACCCATTTCTCTATAAAAGTGCTTCGATCCGGTAAAACTACTTATGCGTTCCACGCCCGGAACGCTCTCGAGCTCGCCGAGGATGAAGAGATATTTCTAATTGAAAGAATCCGATTGGCTGATGGAAAACCAATCGCATTCCAACAGTTGTTTCTCCCCTTCTCTATCGGTAAGACTATTGAAAATAACGTAGATACATCCTTTGACATCTTCCCTAAGTTAGGAGAACAAGGGATTTATTATTCGAACATTCAAGAAGACGTGTCTGCATCTAACGCCACCTCGTTTGAAGCGGAATTATTAGGGATCATACCTGGAGAAGCGCTCATTGATATTGAACGGACAACAACGGGGAGCGGATTGAAACCTCTAGAATACAGCCGTACAAAATACCTCCCTTCCGGCTTTAATTATAAAGTAGAAATTGGAAGCTAGGTTTCTTCATCACCTATTGCAATAAGTTAACCCTTATTGTAATATGTTAATCAATACACAAACGTGAATGAGGAGGAATTACTATCTCTAAACTGACAAGTAATAGACATGACAAAACCCAGATCGATCTTGTCCGTATGCGTCAATATAGACTCGGCCGTGTTCGTGAACAACTAAAAGCACTGGGATACGGCGGCATTGTGATTTTCGACCCGGTGAACTTGCGCTATGCCACTGGCAGCAGGAACATGCAGGTATTTATGCTGAGAAATCCCGGGCGTTATGTATTCATTCCGACAGAGGGACCCATTACATTGTTTGACTTCCCAAACTGTGAACATCTCTCCGAAGGGCTAGAGACCATTGATGAAGTTAGACCAGCCATCACTCTATCTTATGTAGCCTCCGGTGAGAATCTTTATGATAATGCGAAAGAATGGGCAAAAGAGATTGCTGATTTGATGGCTCAGCATGCAGGATCTAACAAAAAACTTGCTGTTGATTATATTCCTTCTGTAGGAGCGGTTGAACTTGCTAAACAAGGAATCGATGTCCGCGACGGGCAAGAACCGATCGAACATGCCCGAAGCATTAAGAACAAGCAGGAAATTGAAGCCATGAAAATTTCTGTACGCACCGCAGAAGAAGGTATGATCCGCATGCAGCAGGCTCTTGAACCTGGAATTACTGAAAATGAACTGTGGTCCCACCTTCATCAGGTAAACATTGCTCAGGGAGGGGACTATGTTGAAACACGGCTTCTAAACTCTGGAAACCGTACGAATCCATGGTTCCAAGAATGCAGTGACAAGGTGATTAATGATGGGGAACTTGTTGCTTTTGATACAGATATGAATGGTCCCTTCGGTTTTTTCACCGATATCAGCCGAACATTTTTGTGCGGTGATTCTGAGCCTTCAGACGAGCAGAAACGCCTGTATCAGACCGCTTATGAGCAGATTCAATATAATATTGACCTATTAAAGCCAGGGATGACCTTCCGGGAGTACGCTGAAAAGAGCTGGCAGATCCCTGATGAATTCTTCCCGAACCGCTACTTTACTGTAGCTCATGGTACCGGCTTAAGTGGAGAATACCCTTATATTGTTTATCCGCAAGACTTCGAAGAAAAAGGATATGATGGGGTTATTCAAGAAAACATGGTACTTTCAGTGGAAAGTTATATTGGCTCCCCTGGTGGTAAAGAAGGAGTCAAATTAGAGGAACAGCTTCTCGTAACAAAAGATGGCGTAGAAAACTTCTCTGACTTTCCTTTTGAGCATCGTTTATTAAAATAATTGTTGATTCAAAAGCCTTAACCTCCCTTTAACCTGGGAAGTTGAGGCTTTTATTAATACATCTCCGAGTTGCTTATTACACATAAGCTCCCGTTTGTGTAAGACTCAGTTTCGAGACATTGGAGGAGCGGAAGGTCCGGAGGGGGACGATTTCGCGTTCCGCGGGAATGCGCGGAGCCTCCTCAGGCTTCGCCTTCCGGGGTCTCCCCTGTCATTTTCATCCCGCAGGAGTCTACATCGTCCCCCTCCGGACCTTGCGATATATAGAGCTCGAAATCATGTTTGAAAAACTCTGGTTTATGATGGAGAGACATTTTTAACAACGAGCTTATCCAGTTGGATGAATCCCGTTGTATAGGCATTTGAGGCGGATCAAGCTCCCCTTTTCGCCTATAGAAGGGTCCGTTCACTCTTCAATCATAGGGTGGCGAAGGAAACAAGGAGACTCCCGCGGGAGAAGGAGCTAGGCGAGACCCCACAGGGAGTGTCAACGACCGAGGAGGCTTGCCAGTTCCCCCCGCAGGAAAGCGAGTTGTTTCCGTAGCCACCCTTATCTATTTTTGGCAACGGACCCAAGATATCTCGAATCTGAGTCTTCAACTAAACGGCCCTTTAGTGGAATAACCTGCCGTTGAAATTCAACTACACCGTTTAAGACATCCATTAAAAAACCACCCTTTACTGTTTACAAGTAAAAGGTGGTTTTTTGGTTTTAGGATAGGTTTTGACTCCAGTCAATGACTGCCTCTCCCTCAAGGAAACGCTCAGAGTCCATGGCAGCCATGCATCCTGTACCTGCTGCCGTAACCGCCTGCCTGTATTTTTGATCCTGTACATCCCCGCAGGCAAATACGCCGGGAATATTTGTATCGGTTGTACCAGGTTCTACTAAAAGATAGCCTTTATCATCCATATCCAGCTTTCCTTTTAAGAAATCTGTGTTTGGATTGTGCCCAATAGCAACGAAGATTCCGTCTGTTTCAATTACTTCCTCTTCTTCTGTTTCATTGTCTTTCACTTTCAAACCAGTAATCTTCATACCATCTGAGATCATTTCCACTGGAGTTTTATTAAGAGCCCACGTAATTTTATCATTATTTTTCGCTCGTTCCTGCATAATCTTAGATGCTCGCAGTTCATTACGGCGATGCACGACTTGCACTTCGCTTGCGAACTTGGTTAAGAAAGTAGCCTCTTCCATGGAGGAATCGCCGCCCCCAACAATGACCACTTTTTTATTACGGAAAAAGAAGCCATCACATGTAGCACAGGTACTTACGCCTTTGCCGATGTTTTCCTTCTCTCCTGGAATGCCAAGCAGCTTAGCAGACGCTCCTGTAGATATAATCAATGTTTGCGTCTCAAGCTCTCCTATACCATTTACATTTAAGGTAAATGGGCGTTGATCAACATTAACATCTGTGACCCAGCCTCGTTTGAAAGTAGCTCCAAAACGTTCGGCCTGTTTCTTCATATTATCCATTAGTTCAGGACCCATGATTCCATCAGGAAAGCCCGGAAAATTCTCTACTTCTGTCGTTAACGTAAGCTGTCCTCCTGGTTCTGGACCTTCAATAACAAGGGGTTCCATATTCGCTCTAGCCAGGTAGACAGCTGCTGTCAACCCTGCTGGTCCGGTCCCTAATATAATTGATTTATAAGCCATAATGATTCCTCCTTTAATATAATATCCGCTCTTAGTGGTATAACCTGTTTCGGGCATCCTCATTCACTTTTTCAATCCTTGTTTCATCGTATGCAGCCGTTTTTATCAATTTGCATGTAGTTAAAATGAAAAGAGACCAAACACACTACTTAAAGACGGCTTCAGGTCTGGCCTAAACTGCCTACTTAGACCATACCCGCTCCAATTATTTTTTTAACAATCCATTCGTTCATTTCTTGAGATTATTACAGGCTGCCTATTCGCTCTATAATTTTTATAACCCTTCATTTCTGGGCTGATGAAGAGGCTGGATAGTAGAATCATCATATGATATAGCACAAGAGGTCCTGCGCACGGTTCAGCTATTATGAAGGAGGAGAAAGTACAATGAAACGCCATAAACGCCTCTACCGTTCAGGCTTTTGCCTGTTTCCAGGGTATAATTACTGCGGGCCGGGCTGCAGCGGACCGGGAGCGCCTGTGAACGCTGTAGATTCCGCTTGCAAGGCTCATGATGAATGCTATAGGTATTACGGGAATTATTGTGAATGCGATATAGCTTTTATACGCCAATTAGAACAGCTTCAGAATCCTTATACAGTTGAAGGGCGTCAAGCAAGAATGTTGTATAAATACATGAAATTACAGCGTCTTTTCACCTGTGCGTTTTAAAGCTCATAACAAAAAACAGGCAGCTGAGTAGTAAAACCTCAGCTGCCTGTTTTTTATATTATAAAGTATTTTTATTCTACTGTCACACTCTTAGCTAAATTACGAGGCTTATCAACATCGCAATCACGGTGAAGCGCGGCATAATAAGAAATAAGCTGCAGAGGAATCACAGAGACAAGCGGTGTAAGAAGATGATGGACATGAGGAATCACAAATGCGTCTCCCTCTTTATCCAGTCCCTTCATACTTATAATTAAGCTGTTTGCCCCACGTGCTTCTACCTCCTGTACATTACCGCGAATAGAGTAGTTAACATTCTCTTGAGTGGCAAGGGCTATAACAGGGGTACCATCTTCAATTAGCGCGATGGTTCCGTGCTTCAATTCACCGCCGGCAAAACCTTCCGCTTGAATATAAGAAATTTCTTTTAATTTCAGTGAACCTTCAAGTCCTACATAATGATCGACACTGCGGCCGATGAAGAAGCAGTTGCGGGTGGTCGGCAGGTATTCCCGAGCCAACTCTTCCAGTTCTTCCTTCTGGTCGGTTAAAGCTTCCATAGCGTTGGCAGCAATTCCTAATTCCTGCATTGGATCAAATTCGAGCTCTAGACCCTTAGCACGTGCGGTATCAACAGCAAGGATAGCCAGGACGGCCATTTGTGCTGTATAAGCCTTCGTGGATGCAACTGCGATTTCAGGTCCTGCATGCAGGTGCATTGTATAATTTGCTTCCCGGGAAAGGGTGGATCCAGGCACGTTTGTGAGCGTTAACGCTGGATGACCAAGTTCTTTTATCTGGACAAGTACGGAGCGGCTGTCCGCTGTTTCTCCGCTTTGAGAGATAAACAAGAATAAAGGCTTTTCAGAAAGAAGCGGCATGTTATAAGAGAACTCACTGGCAACGTGAACTTCCACTGGAATATTCGCTAATTTCTCAATGAATTGTTTTCCTAGAAGTCCTGCATGGTAACTCGTTCCAGCAGCAATGATATAAATGCGGTCACAATTTTTCATAGCCTGACGAATATCAAGGTCCAGCTTAATATCATCATTTTCATTTTTGTATTCTTGAATGATCTTACGAATGACAAATGGCTGTTCGTCAATTTCTTTAAGCATGAAGTGCGGGTAAGTTCCTTTTTCTATATCTGTAGCATCCAGTTCTGCTGTGAATGGTTCACGAGATACGGCAGTTCCGTCCAATTGTTGAATTTCTACTCTATCACGCTGAACGATAACCGTTTCTTTATCCATCAGCTCCAAGAATTGATCCGTAACATGCAATGCAGCCATAGAATCGCTGGCGACCACATTGAAGTCGTCCCCAAGACCAACTAATAATGGACTCTTATTTTTAGCCACATAAATCGTGTCTTTATTCTCACGATCAATTAGAGCGATAGCATAGGAGCCAGATAGTAATTCTATTGCTTTACGAAAAGCAGCTGCTACATCGTCCATTTGCTCATTTAACACTTCGATGAGCTGGACAATGATTTCTGTATCCGTTTCACTCTTCATATTCACATCAGCCAGATACTCATCACGGATATCGATATAGTTTTCGATAACACCATTATGAACAATGGTGAATCGCTCAGAAACACTTTGGTGCGGGTGAGCATTTTCACGGCTTGGCACACCATGTGTTGCCCAGCGAGTGTGACCGATTCCAAGAGTAGCTTGATTACTTTCATCAACAGCTTCTCTTAAGGCAGCAATGCGCCCTTTTACTTTAAATACATTCACGCCTTCATTGTTTAAAGTGGCAATACCCGCAGAGTCGTACCCGCGATATTCCAATTTCTCAAGACCATTTAATAAAATATCCTTCGTATCCTCTTGTCCTATATATCCTACAATTCCACACATAAATTGTTGTCCTCCTCAAATTATGGAGTAAGGGCAACGAATGAGCATCGATCTAATTCAGGGGCCGATTCGCTGCCCCTCTCCCGTCACATTTCTTTACTATTCAGCACTATGTTCAGAGGATTTGAGCAAAGAGTCGCCTCTTTGGTTTAACCTTTGAACTTCCAGTTGAGTGCAGCAACTGGGAGGCATCCGCCGAACGTTCGATGAACCTCCTCCTCGTCAACTGTGTTACTTCTCCAGCACACAGTCCTGGCGCTTTTAGTAAAAACTGAATTCTTTCCTCCTTTTCTATGCTAGAATCCGGCCCTTAACCTTGCATTACCAAAACAGGGCTATGGTAAACTTATTTTTTTATAGGCCAGCTTTTATTTTACCTGAACCCTCATTTATAGGTCAATCTTTATTCCAAGGTCCTGGAAAAAACCTCGCTATATAATATGCGCAGAATGCACCCATGTGCATCCTGCGCCTTACCCTTATTCTTCTTTCATACCCAGTTCTTCTTCTACTACTTCTACTACTTTGTTCACGTAGGTTTCACATTGTTCCTCTGTTGGTGCTTCGACCATAATACGTACAAGTGGTTCAGTTCCTGAAGGGCGGACAAGTACCCGTCCGCTGTCCCCCATTTCTTCTTCTACAGCCTGAATCGCTTCTTGAACGCGCGGGTGAGTCTGTACTCTGTTTTTATCAATGACCTTCACATTCTTAAGCACTTGGGGAAATTTCTCCATTTCACCGGCAAGCTCTGACAGAGGCTTTCCTGTTTCTTTCATAACATTGACAAGCTGAAGAGCAGAGAGAAGCCCGTCGCCGGTGGTATTATGATCAAGGAAAATAATGTGGCCTGATTGTTCACCACCCAGATTATATCCGCCTCGGCGCATTTCTTCCATCACATACCGGTCTCCTACTGCAGTTTTATCACTCTTCATACCTTTAGATTCTAACGCCTTATAGAAACCGAGATTACTCATCACCGTTGAAACGACCGTTGAATGAGCAAGCGTGCCATTATCATTCATGTACTGAGCACAAATATACATAATGCGGTCACCATCAACAATATTACCTTTTTCATCCACTGCAATTAACCGGTCTCCATCTCCGTCAAAAGCAAGACCAATGTCCGCTCTTTTTTCCTTAACCAGTTCCTGTAGTTTTTCAGGATGGGTTGATCCAACACCTTCGTTGATATTCAATCCATCAGGTGATGAACCAATAGATGAGATATCAGCTTCTAAATCAGCAAACAAATGAGAAGCCAGTGAGGATGTTGAACCGTGTGCGCAGTCTAATGCGATATGCAATCCATCAAAATCATAATCCACTGTCTGCTTAAGATGCTGTAAGTATTTTTGTCCACCTTCGAAATAGTCATTAATTTGTCCTAGATCAGAGCCGGATGGACGTGGAAGTGTATCTGTCTCTCCATCAATCAGCTCTTCGATTTCTTGTTCTTGAGCTTCTGTTAATTTGAAACCATCAGGTCCAAAGAACTTGATCCCATTATCCTCCACGGGATTATGGGATGCAGAAATCATAATTCCTGCTTCTGCCTGAAGAGCTTTCGTCAAAAAAGCTACCCCCGGAGTGGAAATAACTCCAAGGCGCATAACTTCAGCACCAATGGATAACAAACCGGCAGCTAGAGCGCCTTCAAGCATTTCTCCGGATATTCGTGTATCACGTCCGATAAGGACTTTAGGCTTTGTAACCTCTTTTGTGAGCACATACCCACCATATCTGCCAAGTTTAAATGCAAGTTCCGGGGTCAGTTCTTTATTAGCAACACCACGGACCCCGTCCGTTCCAAAATATTTTCCCATAAATAAAACCTCTCTTTCTGTAGTGAACCTGTTTGTATTCTTAAGCTGCATCTATTTTTGATCGCTGAAAAGAACCATAGATAATTTACGTTATCGGTAAAGCACTCTGCGAAACATTTTCAATTGTTGTGGGACCATATCATTCCACTTCAATATCCACTTCAAGCTTTTCTGGTTCCACAGAGGTAACCCCTTCCGGAACTGGAATGTCCACTTCCAGTGTCTGGTCTTCCGTAACTTCAGTTATATCTACAGGAATCTCCTCCAGCTTATTGATAACCGCCAAAACATCTTCCGGGCCGTACAACGTAACTGTGTCTGTAGAAGTAGTCACCGAATTGACGACTATCCCCTCAGGAGCCCCGCCTTGTGCAGTAACCTCAACAGGGACTTCCTTCTTCCGTTTCGATATTGGAACATTCACTTTAACTGTTGTAGGATCTACCAGCACGTTCAGTTCATTGCCTTGCTCGTCATATACTTTCACAGGTGCTTCCACATCTTCCAGCGAACTTTGAGCTGACCCAACATCGATTACAGATTTCACAGAAGCCACTCGATCTACTACAGACGCTGAACCTGTAATTGTTGCCATCTCCGGTTCCACCGTCGGATCTTCTATAACCAGTTCACTATCCAGTCTGCTTTCATTCAGGTAATCAACCTGCACTTCGAAATCCTCACTGACTTTTTCTTCAATAGTGACTTCGATAGTCTTTGGTTCCAGGGTAACAGACAGCTGATTCGATATCCCTGAATGCTGAAGAGAAACTTCGTGTACGCCGGGACCTAATCCATTTAAATCCACAAAGACCGTGAAATTCTTCTGGCGTACCACCGGAGTAACTACACTCGCCTGACCTTCGACTGTTACAGAAACCTCCTGAGGCAATCCACTTACTACATATTCTTCACTGTCAAATCTGATTTCCAGTGGAATATTGTCCATAGTCTCCATATCTGAAGAATTTTCATTAAAGAACAACGAATCAGAGTCCATATTATTATCAACATTTACTGTAATCCATAGTAAACCTGCCAGAATCAAGGAAATAATTCGGATAAACCATACACTTTTCAGCCAATTATCCATTCTTTTTCCCCCTCCAGTTCCAGGTTTTCACTGCAGCGGAGTAATCCAGTTCTGTCCGGAGGATTTCTTCCAGTTTTTCTTGATCCAGGTTTCTATGAAGTTCTCCGTTTTTCGTACATGAAATGGCTCCCGTTTCTTCTGATACCACAATGGTCAATGCATCAGTAACCTCACTGATTCCCATTGCTGCCCGGTGTCTTGTCCCAAGCTCCTTCGATATAAAAGGACTTTCAGACAACGGCAAGTAGCAGGCAGCTGCGACTATTTCATCATTTTTAAGTATTACGGCACCATCATGAAGCGGAGTGTTAGGGATAAATATGTTGGTCAATAATTCACTGGAAAGGTGGCCGCCAACGCGGATCCCTGTTTCAACGTAGTCTCCCATTCCCGTATCCCTTTCAATCGTTATAAGGGCTCCTATACGGCGCTTAGCCATATAATTACATGATTTGATTATAGCCTGAATTGATTTTTCAGTCGTATCCTCTTCGGATGAATTTCTACTGAAGAAACTCCCTCTTCCCAATTGCTCTAATGCACGTCTGAGTTCAGGCTGAAAAAGAATAATAATAGCAAGAAAACCCCATGTAATGGCCTGGGACATTAACCACCTTAACGTGGTAAGTCCAAATAAATTACTCAGTAACCATATACCCAGGATGACGAAAATACCTTTTAGCAGCTGCACGGCTTTCGTCCCCTGAATCAGCATGATTAATTTATATACAACAAACCAGACAAGGGCGATATCAACCGTAATTAAGAAATAATCTAATACATCAAATCCCCCATCAAGCATGCCTACACTTCCTTTTATTTTTAAGATCAAGCAATTTTTAGAAAAAAATTTACCTGTATTATTATATCACACTTCTATTTATCGGAATATGAGAAGCATTATTCAATTCAAACGAACAATTTCAGTATAAAAAAACCAGGGTGAAGTTTCACCCTGGAGATTATTCCTCCTGATCTGATTCAAACGAAAAGAGATCGGTAACTGTATGTTTCGTTTGATACCATACCCACTCATAGATTTGATTGACCTCGGTCAATTCTCCCGTATAGGCACGGAGGGTGGTTGAATCTAAATTATTTTCGATGTCACCCTTTGGCTTTCCATCAATAATATCACCATTAATGATGGTAACATCGCCTTTTATTTTTCCAAGGATTTTTAAATCCCCATTCCGGACGACCAGATCGTCGTTAATCGTAACTCCTTCAGGAACGATTACGGTATTATCCCTGATTTCCAGGTTTTCTTGTTTAGACACCGTTACATGGTGATCCTGATTCCAAGCCGAAAAAATTCCACTGAACATAAGAATGAAAAATACTGCTGCAGCCGTTAAAATTGGATGACGCTGCATGGTTCGAATATAGTTCTTCCGTTTTTTCTCTTTAGGAAGACTGCTCATTACGTTCGCCGTAAAATTTCTCGGGGCCGAAGCAGGACCTGTATTTTTTATCAGCGTAATCGAACGCTTTAATTCATGAAAATGGTTTTGACAGGATGGACAGGCTTGCAGATGGTTACGCAGTCGTCTCTCTTCTTCTCTATTTAGCTCCCCATCCAAATATTTATGCATGAGTGAAATAGCTTCTTTTTTGCAATTCATTCCCTCAACTCCTTTACACATGGCGAAGCCTTTTACGCAATGCTTCCCTGCCGCGGTGCACCCTGGTTTTCACCGTACCTACAGGGATGTCCAGCACTTCTGCTATTTCCTGAAGTGCTAACTCGTCTAAATAACGTAATACGATGACACTACGGTATTTAGGCGGCAAGGCCAATATTTCCTTATGGATATAACTCTGAAGTTCAAGGCTCTCCACCTCTTCTTCCGGCAAAGCCTGGTCAGCTGCCAATTGAGAATACATATCCAGTCCATCCGTCCCTCTTACTTCAGCATCGAGGTGATAATCCGGTTTCTTTTTACGGATTCGGTCGATTGTCAAATTGGTTGCAATTCGATATAACCAAGTTGAAAATTTCCTTTTCTCATCAAACGTATGGATATTTGTATAAGCACGGATAAAGGCTTCTTGTGCAAGATCTTCAGCTTCATAGGCGTTTCCAATCATACGTAAACAAATATGGTACACTTTGGTCTGATAAAAAGATACAATATCTTCAAACGCTGACTGGTCCCCTTTTTTCACTTCTTTAATTTTCTGTTTAATCATGGTTTCCATCTGCTATACCTCCGCTTTACTTGCGGTCGATATCCTTTACGGATGACCTCTGGTCTAAGTTTCAAAAAAAATATAAAAATATATCTTTTTATAAGTTTAACTTCTTTTAGTATGGGTTATAAGAGAGTAAATGTAAAAACTTACATAGGAGGAATGTTCCATGGAACAGGAAATATTTTTAATTAATGAAATTGAAACATGTCGTGAAGAAATGAGCAGGGCGGCAAGAAAGAACTCATTAACTTCCAAAGAGGTCCTGCAGATGAGTATTCGTTTGGACGAGCTTATGAACGAATATGAAAACCTTAAACAAAAAGAACAGCAACCTGCCTGAGACAGATTACTGTAAATAAAAACTTTATTTTAAACTTTCTCCAAATAAAGACCCCATCAAACCGACTGCGACACTTGCGGTCTTATTTTTTTCATCTAAAATCGGGTTAACTTCCACGAACTCCGCAGAAGTAATCATTTCGGACTGATAAAGCATTTCCATAGCTAAATGACTTTCGCGGTAGCTTAGGCCGCCAATTACAGGTGTACCGACTCCCGGCGCTTCATGAGGATCCAATCCATCAAGATCGAGACTCAGGTGAACACCATCCGTACGTCCTTTTAAGTATTCTACACTTTCTTCCATCACTTTAGTCATGCCCATTCGGTCAACCTCGTGCATGGTATAAACTTTAATTCCACGTTCCTTAATTAGTTCACGCTCGCCCTCATCTAATGAACGGGCCCCGATAATCACCACATTCTCAGGCTTAATCTTAGGTTCATAACCATGGATGCTTGTAAGTTTCTCATGCCCTATTCCCAGGCTTACCGCTAGAGGCATGCCATGGATGTTACCTGAAGGTGAACTGTCAGCCGTATTTAAATCCCCATGAGCATCGTACCAAATAACTCCTAAATTCTCATAATGTTTAGCTATGCCGGCTAAGGTGCCCATCGCTATACTGTGGTCCCCGCCAAGTACCAGAGGAAAGCGTCCCTCTTTCACAACCTTATCCACCTCTACAGCTAAACTTTGGCTTCCTTCAGAGATTTCATTCAAGTTTCTTAAATTATCAAGTTTCTCGTTTCCTGTCTGAGGAGGTAAAGGAATATCAATATCTCCTAAATCTTCTATATCATATTTCAATTGTTCTAAGCGCTCTCTCATCCCTGCATATCGAATCGCGCTCGGCCCCATATCGACGCCTCTTCTCATTTGGCCCAAATCCATGGGCACCCCAATAACGGAAATTTGTTTATTCATTTATTTTTCCTCCTTTATTCACTACTCTAATTGTATCCTTTTTTTGATAAATGACTCAACTAGACATCTTAGTGTATATATATGCGGCTATAGGCATCATAAAAGAGGCACACATGCATGATTACTTACTTTGCGTGCAAGTTTTGGCTAAAACTAAAAAAACTGACATCCATTACTGATGTCAGTTTCGTAATACATTCATAATCTTGTGAGTGGAGCCTAGCGGGATCGAACCGCTGACCTCCTGCGTGCAAAGCAGGCGCTCTCCCAGCTGAGCTAAGGCCCCATTTGGAGCGGGAGACGGGATTCGAACCCGCGACCCCCACCTTGGCAAGGTGGTGTTCTACCACTGAACTACTCCCGCATAAGTAGAACGGTCACAACATTAAAGTATTGAAGGAATGAGCCATGAAGGATTCGAACCTTCGACCCTCTGATTAAAAGTCAGATGCTCTACCAACTGAGCTAATGGCTCGTAATGTAATTTAAGATCTCGTTACTAGTGTGTGTCAGATGCTCGTCGTGTTGCAAGTTGGTTCAATGAAGCCTCACTCCTCGCAAGCCTGCAAAGAAGTCTATTCAAGTAGCTGGCTTGCTCTACCAACTGAGCTAATGGCTCTCGATGAAAATTAAACTCTCGTCACTAGCAGCTTAAGAACTTGAACCATAAGTATATTTCATCCATACCCCTGCTTATAAAGGATAAACATAGAAATTATGTAGCGAAAAATAAAAAATCCCGTCAATTTATTGAAGGAATTAAAATGGCTGGGCCAGCTGGATTCGAACCAGCGCATGACGGTACCAAAAACCGTTGCCTTACCGCTTGGCTATGGCCCAACAATTACAATGTTAGTATGGTCATTGAAATAAATAATATACATAAATATATATTTTTTCATAAAAATATGCTGATCTATGTACTATCAGCAATCAACCATGCTCTAACAACTAAATAAATGGTGGAGGGAGTAGGACTCGAACCTACGAACCCGATGGGAGCGGATTTACAGTCCGCCGCGTTTGGCCAACTTCGCTATCCCTCCACGTTAGTCAAAAAACATTTAGTGGTGCCGGCCAGAGGACTTGAACCCCCAACCTACTGATTACAAATCAGTTGCTCTGCCAGTTGAGCTAGGCCGGCTAACTATGAAATTAGAATGGTGGAGGATGCAGGGATCGAACCTGCGACCCCTTGCTTGTAAGGCAAGTGCTCTCCCAGCTGAGCTAATCCTCCATTACTTGGTGACCCGTACGGGATTCGAACCCGTGATACCGCCGTGAAAGGGCGGTGTCTTAACCACTTGACCAACGGGCCTTTTTTACATACTTCTGAGAGCTTCCAGCCGGATTTGAACCGGCGACCCCTTCCTTACCATGGAAGTGCTCTACCACTGAGCTATGGAAGCAAGTGGCTCCAACGGTAGGATTCGAACCTACGACCAATCGGTTAACAGCCGATTGCTCTACCACTGAGCTACGTTGGAATAATATAAAGCTTAAAAATGCTAAGTATAAGGGAAATGACGTGGCGGCGTCCTACTCTCACGGGGATCGACCCGACTACCATCGGCGCTGAAGAGCTTAACTTCTGTGTTCGGCATGGGAACAGGTGTGACCTCTTCGCCTTCACCACCACATCATATACAGTTCGAGGTGAACCCTCAAAACCGGATAAGGATCATTCAACCATCGGACGAGCGAACGTCTCTTCCGACTTCTTTTTAATCTGGCTACAGCTCCTAGATCCTCACTGTTCTAAGCAATCTCTCTTCAGGGTTGAAAGAACACAACCCTGCTGCGAGCTTACTTAGCCAGGCGGATCTGACCAGTCGCTTTCGCCTTTTACGATAGATAAGTCATCGATCCATTAGTATCCGTCAGCTCCACGTGTCACCACGCTTCCACCTCGGACCTATCAACCTCATCGTCTCTGAGGGATCTTACTTACTTGGCGTAAGGGGAAATCTCATCTC